>JAZQVL010000086.1:0-16942 GCA_045631805.1 Bacteroidales bacterium
GGTAAGGAGCGATACCTGCTGCATAGTTGAGATGTTCCATGCCTTCGAGCTGTGCTGAAGTATAAGCAGGACGAACATTAATATGTTCAACAGTTTCCCATTCTGGTTTGATACCGTTTTTATTTTCCCATTCTTTTGGGTCTTCTGTCTGAGGTATAACGTTGATGTTTATATCTTTAAAATTTGGCTTCATCGTTTACTCCTTTCTTTATTTTGTTATACCTAATTTCTTTTGAAAATCTTGTAATGTTTCCAAGACGTTGCTCTTGACGTGGATGAAGTATTCCATGCCAGCTGCTTTAAGTACGTCTGTTGTGCCTTCTGGATTACCAGCCAATACGACGATAGCTTCGTCTTTAAGAGCTTCGTAAATCTTGAGAGCGTTGTCTTCGCCGTATTCTTCGTCTGAAGAGCAGATGATAACGATTTCTGGTTTAATTTCTTTAGCTGCTGCGATACCGTCTTCAACAGTTTTGAAGCCAGCATTGTCAACTACTTCGAAGCCAGCGCAAGCGAAGAAGTTAGATGCGAAGTTAGCTCTTGCTTTACGCATTGCTAAGTTGCCGTATGTTAACATCCATGCGACAGGGCGTTTGTTGCTTTGGCTGTAAACGTCTGTTGCATAGCGTAATTGTTCGAATTGTTGAGCGACGCGGTAAGTTACGATAGTATCGATTTCAGCGTTTTCGTCGCGGCGGCAGTTAGCTTCAAATACCCATGCTTCTGGATTTGACTTCATTGTCTCTGTGAAGTTAGGGAATTGGTTTGTGCCGAGGATGATTTCGCGGCGTGTAGCTACGTTGTTGAGACGTTTTGCTGCGTTGTCTTTAACCATCTTTTGGATTGTGCCGTTACGCAATGCTGCGAGGTAACCGCCTTCTTCTTGGATTTGAAGGAATAATGCCCATGCTGCCTTTACCAATGAGTCGGTGAGGTTTTCGATGTAATATGAACCTGCTGCTGGGTCAGCTTCTTTATCGAAGTGTGATTCTTCTTTCAAGATGAGCTGTTGGTTACGAGCGATACGTTCTGCAAATTCTGTTGATGCTTCATATACCATGTCGAATGGAGTTACACTGAATGAGTGAACGCCGCCAAGGATAGCTGACATAGAACCTGTTGTTGTACGTAACATATTGACGTATGAATCGTATAAGCTCATGTTGATTTGTGCGTTGAAAGCGTGGATGAGCATCTTAGCGTTTTCTTCTTTTGCGCCGTATGCTTTTGCTATATTAGCCCACAAAATTCTGTAAGCACGCATCTTAGCCATTTCCATGAAGTAGTTTTGACCTACTGCTACATTGAAACGCATTTTTGGAAGGATAGCGTCGATGCTTAAATCTGTATCTGTTAATTTGTCTAAATATTCAGCGCCAATAGCTAAAGCGAAAGCCATTTCTTGAACGATGGTTGCGCCTGCGTTTGTGAATACGTGAGCATTAACACCAATTGTTTGGAAGTTAGGCATATCTGCTTTTGACAAGATGTAAGCCAATTCCATGTCTGTGCTTTCAGAGATGAACCATGTGCCGCGACGAATGTAACGTGTCAATGGGTCATAATTCAAAGAACCGTGTAAACCAGGGATTCTTGAAAGTTGTTCTAAAAGTGGTAAATGGTATTTGTTATTGTAGAAACTTAACTCGACTTCTTCTGCATTGATACCGTTAAGTAATGCTGATAATTCAACGTCGGTGTAAAGTTTGTCATATTCAAGACGGAATGTGATAGCGTTAGCGCCTCTGCTGAGAGCGTCTAATGCTTTTTCGTTAGCAGCTTTGCAGTCAGTAACGTTGATGTCTTGGCAGATAAGCCATTCGTTACCTTTTGTTTTGTTGCCACGAACGTATGGGAACTGATTAGGTTCTACGTTGTTCCATGCAATTGAATTGAGATCTTCAGCGCGGTAATAAGGTCTTACCGAAAAGCCTTCAGCCGTTTTCCAAACTAATTTTTTGTCGTAATCGGCTCCTTTAAGGTCTTTTTGAATCACGGATTCCCATTGTTCGGTACTTACCGCAGGAAATTCCTCAAAAAGTTTTTTCTGGTTACTCATGTTTTTATATTTAAAGTTCTGTTAATAAATTTCTATAAATAGAAGTCTTAAATTTTCCCCACAAATATAAATCAAAATTCTTTATATTAAACAAAAATACCTAATAAATATAAAACAAGTTTTTTGTTGTTGAAAAATTTAGATTTAAAAAAAAAATTATAAACTTTGCGAGGAAATAACTAATAAATAGAATCACCTAAATTACTACTATGAAAAACAAATTGTTATTATTTTTTTTGGTATTTTCCAACATCGTTTTGTCTCAGGAAAATACCGACTTCGCGCCTGTTGGTGCTAAATGGCACTTTAACTATGCAGAGTCTATGCTTCCTTGGTATCAAGGTTTTCTGTTAATAGAATCTGTGTCGGACACCACAATAGATAACATCGATTACAGAAAGTTAGTTAAAACTATTTACGAGTATGACTATGAAAATAACGAAGTAGTGGAACCACTTGTTATCGGACATGAATTTATAACACAAGTGAATGATTCCGTATTAATTTATCGTGATGGCAAATTTAAGAAACTTTATGATTTTGGAGCAGAAATTGGCGACACTCTTTCAATTCCCGGCAGATCTGTATATAACGGAATTGAAATTGAACCATCAAAACAAAATGGCTATGCCGTGGTTGTTGGCAAAGGCACTACTGAAATTGACGGAGAATCATTAAAGTATATCGATTTGAAACAAATTACAGATAGTCCTTGGCAATTCTTGTGTTATGTCAATTATGGCAACGAGCATACTGTAAGAATATGTGAGAAAATCGGCAATATATCTGGTTATATGTTGCCTGAACCATTTGAAGCAATTAGTGGAATTGATATGGCTTGGGATGGCGGTGGAATACTACGCTGTTATTCTGATTTGGAAACATACATATCATTCGTAGATCAAGATTGTGATTATATGGTTGCAATAGAAGAAGTAACTTCCGATTTAATCAATTTATACCCCAATCCTACTGATGGCAACATAAATATCGAGATGACAGAAGATTATAATACCATTGATATTTATGACAGTTTTGGTAGAATGGTGTATTCATCTTCTGTTGAAGACTCTACCTTGTCCATTGATATTTCACATCATCCTTCAGGATTATACCTGATTGCAATCAAAAATGGCAGTGACAGACATTACATAAAAGTTGTGAAGAATTAGAAATCATAACAATTTATATTGAAAACTATCCATCCCGGATAGTTTTCTTTTTTTATGGATAAATATCTTAAATTATTTAGAAAAAATCAGTCATTTCTCAAATGAAAAATGATTATTTTTGTAAGTTCTAAAAGTAGTTTTTAATTTATATCATTATGAAAAAATATTTTTTGACTTTATTGCTTTTCATTCCTTTCCTAGCGAAATCACAATCTTGTGAAGTATCAGGAAATCAAAATGGTATATGGGATTGCGACACTATTTTTGTCGTTGACAATGTCATTGTTCCTACAGAAAGCAAACTCATTGTTACAGAAGGAACAAAAGTGATTTTTAAAGATTATTTCAGCATTGTCGTCAATGGTTCTTTTGAAGCTGTCGGTTGCGAGAATGATTCCATTTATTTCACTGTAAGCGACACTACTGGTTTTCATATTTGGGATTCTGGTAAAGGCGGCTGGAACGGACTTGTTTTTCAAAACGTAAAAGATACTTTAAGATTAGAATATTGCCATTTTTCGTACGGTAAGGCTACTGAAGAAGCTACACGCGGAGGTGCAGTCCGAATCTATAACACCGAAAATGTCGTCATCAACAATTGTACTTTCTATAGCAATTTGACAAATGAAAAAGGCGGTGCTCTCTATGCCGAACATTCTAATGTCTTCGTTTCAAATTGTGAAGTGGATGCTAATAAAATTATCAATGAAGTGGGTTTTTATGCGCATGGCGGTGGATTCCAATTCCTTAGATGTTCTGTAAAAATGGAGGATATGTATTTCCATGATAATTTCTGCAATACATGTTATGGCGGCGGCGTCAACTTCGACAGCTGCTCCGTATATGTCAACAGAGCTGTCTTTGAAGATAATTACGCTGTCAACGCAGGAGGAATGGGAATACAACGTAGCAACGACTACGAAGTAAGGGTTTCTAACTTGTTGTTCGACAATAATATAGTTAAACATTACGGCGGCGCTATGGCAATGGCTACTACTTCTCCTCTTGTTCAAAACGTCACTATGGTAAATAATTACTGTGTCGGTGCTGGCGGTGGAGCAATGCAGTTCTTCGATGGTTCTAACCCTGTGTTCAAAAACTGTATAATATGGGGCAACGACTGGTATGATGAAGAACATAGCGTAATCACAGACGGCTCACAAATATTTATATGGGGCTCCGACTGCGCACCTGAGTTTTACTACACTCTTATCGAAGGTGGACTTAAACAAATTCATGGCGATCAATATGTGGCTGTTTACGATTTCCCATCAATGTTGGAAGTTGATCCGCTGTTCATCGATACGGTCGCACGTAACTTCCAACTGCAAGCGGAGAGTCCCGCAATCAACAGTGGAACATTGGATACAACAGGCTTGATGATGCCTTCAACTGATATACTCGGAATGCCGAGAATAGTAGGCGACAGAGTTGATATGGGTTGCTATGAATCAAGCTTCACTTATCTCAAAAAATTACAAACTAAAAATAATAATCTTAAAATATTCCCTAACCCATTGAATGATAATACTGTTTGTAGATTTGAAAATAAACAGACTTCTCGTGTGATTTTGAAGGTTAATGATTATAAAGGAACTCTGTTGTTTGTTAAAGATTTGGGAATATTGAATGCTGGAATGAATGAAATTCCTCTTTCAGAATTGACAGAAGTCTTAAAAAATAATAACATTTATTTCGTAAATATTGAAACAGAAGTAGAAACTTTAAGTGCTAAAATACTTTATTAATCATGGTAAACAACATTTTCAAAAACAAGCAATTACTCGGAATATTATTAGCGATAGTCGCATTCGCTGCCATCACTTTAATTTATTTCACTCCTATTTTAGAAGGTAAGAGAATTAAACAGCATGATATTGAGATGTATAAAGGTATGTCGCAGGAAATCAATGAATTTCGTGATGAGACAGGCGAACAATCTCTTTGGACTAACTCAATGTTCGGCGGTATGCCTGCATGGAATATAGGTGTCCAGCAGAATAGCAACCTCATGACTTATGTCCAGAAAATCATTGGTTTAGGATTTCCAAGTCCTATAATGTCGGTGTTTATCAGTATGCTCGGTTTCTTTATCTTGCTGCTTGTCTTGGAATGTAAAACATGGATTAGTTTTATTGGCGCATTGGCCTATGGTTTTACTTCATATCTGTTCATTGTTATGGGCGCAGGCCATAATTCAAAAGCTGTCGCTATGGCTTATATGGCACCTGTAATCGCTGGTATCATAATGACTTACAAAGGCAAATATCTCTGGGGCGCAGTGCTTACTGCAATATCTCTTGCCCTCGAAATCAGAGCTGGTCACATACAAATCACCTATTATTTATTTATGATTGTGATGATTATGGTCATCGCTGAATTCATTGAAGCTATAAAAACTAAGAAATATCTTGATTTCTTTAAAGCAAGCGGAATCCTTGCAATAGTGGCGATCTTGGCCGTAATGACAAGTACTACAACGCTTTACGCTAATTATGAATTTGGCAAAGAGACAATGCGTGGCAAACCTGTCCTTACAGAAAATGTTGAGAATCAGACTCGTGGCCTCGACAGAGATTATATCACGCAGTGGAGTTACGGCATCGGTGAGACATGGAGCCTTATGATTCCTAACGTTAAAGGTGGCGCTTCTGCTTATATCGGCAACGACAATCCTGCATTGCAAAACGCCGACCCTCGTTTCCGTTCAACAATAGCGCAAAACAATGCTTATTGGGGCGACCAGCCAGGTACAAGCGGTCCTGTTTATGTTGGCGCAATAGTTTGTTTTCTCTTTATTCTCGGACTTTTCGTCATTAAAGGAAAAATAAAATGGGTGCTCCTCACAGCCACAATACTCTCAATATTATTGAGTTGGGGTAAAAACTTCATGGGATTCACCGATTTCTTCCTCGATTATTTCCCATTATATAACAAGTTCAGAGCGGTCTCAATGACACTTGTAATTGCGGAAGTTTGTATGCCAATTTTAGCGTTCCTCGCTCTCGCTGAAGTCATAAAAAATCCTGAAATCCTGAAGAAAAATATGTATTATATTTACGTATCTCTCGGATTGACAGCAGGTTTATGTTTGTTGTTCTACATCTTGCCTCAGCTTTTCTTCAGCTTCCTCAGTCAAGGCGAAGCTGAACAATTCGCTCAATTAGGTAGTGGAAAAGATGGAGCTATCTATCAAATGCTCGCTGCTGAAATTGAAAACGTTCGTATGGCAATATTCAAAAAAGACGCAATAAGAAGTTTTTTCTTTATTGCAGTGGTGGCTATATTATTGATACTCAACGTCAATGCTAAATTGAAAAATAATACTATGTTTGCGATGTTGGCAGTTTTGGTTGTAATGGATATGTTCCCAATCAACAAACGTTACCTCAACAACGACAATTTCATCGATAGCCGTCGTTTCGATAAACCTTTCATGATGTCAGAAGTTGATAAACAAATTTTACAGGATAACAGCTTGAATTACAGAGTAATGAATCTTACAACAAGCACATTCAACGATGCAAGTACTTCATATTTCCATAAATCAATAGGCGGTTATCATGGTGCAAAACTTCGTCGTTATCAAGATATTATAAATCGATATTTAGGAGGTAATAAAGTTGGTAGCGATGGATTCTGGAATGTTCTTAATATGTTGAATACCAAATATTTGATTTATCCTCAAAATAATAATAAACCTGTAGCGATGCCAAATCCTGACGCTTTCGGAAACGCTTGGTTAGTGTCTGACATCAAATGGGTTGCAACTCCAAATGAGGAAATTGCTGCTATCGAAAATACTGATGTAAAAACAACTGCGATTGTTAATGAGGAATTTAAGAATGTGATTGGCGATTTCAATCCAACATCAGGTTTCGGAACAATTCAGTTGGCTTCTTATAAACCTAACGAATTGATTTACAATTTTAATTCTTCAAAAGATGAATTGGTTGTATTTTCAGAAATTTGGACAAGCAAAGGTTGGACAATGTGGATTGACGGAAAAGAAAGCCCATTGATTAGAGCTGATTATATTTTAAGAGCGGCTGTTGTACCTGCTGGTAGTCATGAGATTATGATGCGTTACGAACCAAAGATTTGGAAAGTCGGCAACGCTATTCAATTTGTAAGTTCATTGATTTTAATCTTGGGATTATTCGCTGCAATTGTTTTAACATATAGAAAATCAGAATGTAAAAAGTCTGTTGACTGTTGACCGTTGTCTGTTGATTTAATTTTGAAATGAAGCGAGTCTTAATCATAACATATTATTGGCCTCCATCTGGCGGTTCTGGCGTTCAACGTTGGTTGAAGATGTCGAAATATTTGCCTGAAAATAATTGGCAACCAGTTGTTTATACGGCAGATGGCGCAGAATATCCAGTGGAGGATTTATCCTTGGTGAAAGATGTAGCACCAGAAGCTGAGATAATAAAACGACCAATAATTGAACCTTATTCTTTCTATAAAAAATTTTTAGGTATTAAGAAAGATGAGAAGATAAAAGCTGGCTTCATAAACGAAGGAAAGAAAAAATCTGCTTGGAAAGAAAATATAAGTATTTGGTTAAGAGGTAATTTGTTTATACCAGACGCTCGTTGTTGGTGGATTAAACCATCTGTTCGATTTCTTAAAAAATATTTAGAGACAAATCCTGTCGATGCGATTATTTCAACAGGACCTCCTCACTCAATGCATCTCATCGCTAAAGAATTACATAAGAAATTTAACATTCCGTGGATTGCAGATTTCCGTGATCCTTGGACTGATATTGACTTCTTTAGTGAATTAAAATTAACAAAATGTAGTTTAAATAAACATCATAAGCTTCAATATCAAGTTCTTACTGAAGCAAATAAAGTCGTGACAGTGGGTTGGGACTGGGCGAAAGGTCTCGAAAGTCACGGTGCAAAAGATGTTGCCGTCATTACAAACGGCTATGACTTTAATATTGAAGAACTTAAAACAAAATCAGAATTATCGACTAACTTCACGATGTCGCATGTCGGAATCGTTGGTGCGGCAAGAAACGCTACTAAATTCTGGGAGGCTCTCGGCGAACTCATAAAAGACGATAATTTGTCGGATTTTTCTAATGTATTAAAAATTAGATTGATAGGACAAGTTGATAATTCTGTATTGCTTTCAATAAAAGAAAATAATCTGGAAAATCATGTGGAGATAATTCCATATATCCCGCATGAAAAAGTTATTGTTGAACAAAGTTCGTCTCAGGTTTTGTTACTTTTTGTTAACAATTCGCCTAATGCAAAAGGCATCCTTACAGGAAAAATTTTCGAATATATGGCATCGGGTCGTCCAATTTTAGCAATTGGTCCTAAAGATGGCGACACCGCAATAATTCTTGATGAAACAAAATCCGGATTTATCGTCGATTTTGAAGATAAAGATGGAATGAAAAAAATGATTCTTGATTTGTTTGAAAAATATAAAGAGAATCAACTTATTACAAAAGAAAACGAAAGTGTTAAAAAATATTCACGAAGAGCTTTGGCTAAAGAATATGTTAATTTAATTGAGAGTATTTTGAAAAATGAATGACACGAAAATAATTATACAAGCTCGTACAGGCTCAACACGTCTGCCACAAAAAATGATACTTCCTTTTTACGAAAATGAAGGAATATTCTCATTGCTTTTAAAAAAATTAACATCAGCTTTTGATAGAAAAGACATTATTCTTGCTACTTCTACAAACCCAAATAATGATGTTTTGGTTGAGATAGCAGAACGTCATGGCGTTAATTATTTCAGAGGCTCGGAAAACGATGTGCTTCAACGCTTTATCGATGCTGCTAAAGAATTTAATGCAGAAAATATTATCAGAGTCTGCGCCGACAATCCTTTCCTCGATGTCTTTTATATTGAATTGCTTGTCGAAAAATTTGAAAAATTCAATTGCGATTATTTGTCATATATAACATCTGATGGCACTCCTTCAATAAAAACGCATTATGGATTCTGGGCAGAAGCAGTGAAACTCAGTGCTTTAGAAAAGGTAAAATCACTCACAGACGAGAATCTCTATCATGAACATGTGACGAATTACATCTATGCAAATAGAGATATTTTCGACGTGAATTTCTTCGAAATAATTCCAGAAATAGACAGACACAAAGACATCAGATTGACCATCGACACTCAAGTGGATTTTGATATTCAAAAAGAGATTTATGGTAAACTGAACAATTATATTCCAAACTTTACATCTCGTAATGTTATTGATTTTCTTGAAGATAACCCACATTATTTAGAGATAATGAGAAATGAAATTCTAAAGAATCAGAAATAAAATATGAAAAACGGAACATATATAATAGGTGAAATAGGACAGAATCATAATGGTTCTGTCGATATTGCAAAGCTAATCGTTGAGTTGATTTCTCGGCCTGTCAAGGAAGAATATTTCGGCATCGAATTGCAACCTATGAACGCAGTGAAAATGACAAAACGTGACCTCGCTCATGAATTGTCTGATTCGCAAATGTCGAGAATTTATGATTCACCTAATTCATTTGGAAGGACTTACGGTGAACATCGCGCTTTTCTTGAACTTTCTGATGAGCAACATTATGAAGTTTATAAATTCGCAAAAGAAAAAGGTCTCGATTTCGTTGAAACATTATGCGCTCCTTCATGCCTGAGCATAATGAAATATTTTACTCCTGATTTTCTGAAAGTTGCAAGTCGTGACGTGACAAATATCCCTTTGTTGGAAGCTCTCGCTGAGACAAAAATACCGATTATCTTGTCAACAGGAATGGCAGGTAAAAAAGAACTCGACGATGCATTGGAAGTTATTACGAAATATCATAACAATATTTCAATTCTTCATTGTGTTTCACAATATCCGACAAATCCTAATAATTTGAATCTCAATACGATAAAGTATCTTAAAAATAATTATCCTCAATATAAGATTGGTTTTTCCGATCATACAATAGGAATTTCTGCTCCGATCGCTGCCATTGCAATGGGTGCGGAAATCATAGAAAAACATGTCACTATCGACAGAAGAATGAAAGGTACAGACCAAGCTGGTTCTTTGGGCCCTGACGGTGTCAACCGCATGATTCGCGACATAAGAATAACAGAAATATCGATGGGAAAAGAAGAAATCTTCATCGAACCTGATGTTTTAAGCAGTAAGATTAAACTCGAACGTTCCATTGCAACAAATCGTAATCTTAATGTCGGTGATATTATAACAGAAAATGATATTCATCTTTTAAGTCCAGGTGATGGCTTTAAATGGTCTGAAAAACAATCTGTTATAGGTAAGAAAGTAAAAGTTGAAATACCAAGAAACGAAATTATTTATCCTCAAAATTTAGAATAAATGAAGAAACCTAAATTAATTTTAACAGATATAGACGGAGTCTGGACCGATGGCGGAATGTATTACGACCAAACTGGCAATGAATGGAAGAAGTTTCATACTTATGACAGCGCTGGAGTTTTGTTCGCTCATCAGAATGAGATACCTGTTGGAATCATAACGGGCGAAGATACAGAAATCGTGGCAAGAAGAGCAGCCAAACTTAAAGTCGATTATCTTTTTCAAGGTGTAAAGAATAAACTTGAAGTTGCAGAAAATATCTGTAAAGAATTGAAAATCACTTTTGAAGATATTGCATATATCGGCGATGATTTAGGTGATGTCGAACTCTTGAAAAATGCAGGTATTTCTGCAACGCCAAATTCTGCTCCAGAATACATTAAAAAATCTGCTCAAATGGTGATGACAAAAAATGGGGGAGAAGGTGTGTTTCGTGAATTTGTAGAAAAAATTTTAGGGATATGTTAAAGAAATTTATCATTGGAATATTCAAACCTAAATTTTTATTTAGATATATAGTTAAATCTAAAGTTAAAACATGCAAAGGAAAACTTTCTGTAAACGGATTTTCTACTGTTAATAATAACACGCATCTTGGTCATAATGTGAATTTTAACGGTATGAAAATCACAGGGAAAGGTCGCTGTACAATTGGTGACAATTTCCATTCGGGAACGAATTGCCAAATCATGACCGACTATCATAATTACGATTTCGGAACAAAAATTCCTTACGATAACACAGTGATTGTCAAAGATGTAATAATTGAAGATAATGTTTGGCTTGGAAATAATGTTATCGTACTTCCAGGAGTTACAATTGGAGAAGGCGCTGTAATTCAAGCTGGTAGTGTGGTGGTAAAAGATATTCCTGCATTGTCGGTCGCTGGAGGACATCCTGCTAAAGTGTTTAAAATGAGAGATATAGAACATTATAATAAGTTAAAAGATCAAAAACAATTTTTCTGATGAAATATAGCGAGCTTAATGTTTTAGAAATCAATGAAATATCACGAATAGTGAAGGAAAAACAGCCTTCATTATTCAAGCAGATTTGTATTTTCATCGGACAATTATTTTATTATACTTTTATCATTCATTTTAAATATAAGTCGTTGCCTGTCAATTATAAAGGATTGCTTTTCTTTGGTGTTTCTCTCAATAATCGTCGCTCGCTTGAACCAATTATTAATAAGGTAGAAAAAGATTCGTATCTATATCTCAACAATCACGTCACCGATGTGCATAAAAGACGCGCTTGGTGGCATAGTATTCCTTACATTTTTTCCTTAATAAAACTTTACAAAAAATCGAATAAAGAAGATAAGTCCTTAATTATTAAATATTTTACTCGACTTTGGACAACTTACGGACTTTATAAAGTGGCAGGAGAGATGCTTGATAAATACAATGTGAAAGTCTTGGTTTTGGCAAACGACCATAACGACATCAACAGATGCTTGCTTTCCAATGCATTAGAAAGAAATATAAAGACTGTTTACGTTCAACATGCTTCAGTGAAGAAAGGTTTCCCAAGATTGGATTTCTCATATTCTTTTTTAGACGGACAAGAATCTTTGGACAAATATCATTACGCAGGAAAACCTAAAGGAGAAGTCTATCTCTCAGGTGGAGTTCGTTTTGATTTTCTTTATGATAAAATTGTTAAAAGAAATGCAGAAGTTTGCAAAATAGGTGTGGCAATCAATATGTTAGATGATTTTGAAAAAGTTAAGAACCTTTGTCTTTTCCTTAAAAATGAAGGATATAATGATTTGATACTACGTCCGCATCCACGTTATCAACATCTTGATACTGAATGGTTAATAAAAAATAATATTTCAATTTCAAATCCTAAAGAAGAAAGTTCTTTTGATTTCATTGCAAATATTGACTTTATGATTTCAAACGAATCCGCAATACATCTTGATGCTTCTATAATGTATTGTCCTACTGTTCTTTATAATATGTCCGATAATCAAGTTCTTGATGATTATAATTTTGTTAAAAACAATTTAGTTAAATTGGCAGAGAGCAATAATGATTTGTTAAATTTCATTAAGAATAAAAATGAGATTATGCCAAGTAAGGAAGTTTTGCAATTTTACAATGCATCATCGGGTTCTCATATGGAAGGAAAATTAGGAAAAACCATAGCGATATTTTTGAATATGCTTTGTCAAGATAAAGAGAATCAATTTGATAAGGAGTATGGATTTCTAAAAGAATCAGATTTTATCCATAAAATTGACGATTCTTTTACCAAATAATCTATCCCGAAATTCCTGCGATGATGTTCTATGATGAGGATTTTTTTCTTTATTAAGATATTTATTTGTTCATAATATTTCCACAGAAATCTAATATGATGACATCTTTTCTGTAGTTAAGTTCAGCAAATTCACGATGATTGACGAGGAAAACCACGATGTCGGCAGTCTCGTAAGCCACTTTATAATCAGTGAGTTTGAAGAGATTATTTTCTTTTACGTTAGGTTCAACCACCATGATATCAGGATTGTTGCAAGCCTGTATCACATTGGTTGTTATTGATTTGGCAGGAGATTCACGAAGGTCGTCGATATTAGGTTTGAAGGCGAGACCCATCATTGCTACTCTTGGTTTGCGATGGTTTTTAAGTTCGAACTCGAGCATGCAGTTCTTCACTTTTTCTGCGCACCATAGAGCCTTGTAATTGTTTATCTCTCTTGCTGTTGATATAATCTTAGATTCTTTTGGATAGTCTGCCGTTATGAAATAAGGGTCAACAGCGATGCAATGACCGCCTACGCCGCAACCAGGACGAAGTATGTTGACTCTAGGATGTTTGTTAGCTAAATCAATCAATTCCCAAACATTGATTCCAGCCTTGTCGCAGATGATAGACAACTCGTTAGCGAAAGCTATCTGAACGTCGCGAGAGGAGTTCTCTGTCAGTTTGCACATCTCGGCAGTGCGGCTATTTGTTGAATGTAATTGACCTTTTACGAAAATGCTATAAAACTCTTTTGCTTTTTCTGTCGAAGCCTCGTTGACGCCGCCGATGACGCGGTCGTTGTTTTCGAGTTCGAATATCACGTTGCCAGGGAGCACACGTTCAGGGCAGTAAGCGATGAAAATCTTGTCTTTAAGTTCAGGGCGAGTTTCATAAATGAGATTCATCATCTTTTCTGTCGTTCCCACTGGCGAAGTAGATTCGATGACGAATAAATCGTTGGGTTTAAGGAGAGGCATTATCATGCGAGTCGCTGCTTCCACGTAGGAGATGTCTGGTTCGTGGTCGCCTTTGAATGGAGTAGGAACGACGATGAAATAAGCGTCGCATTCCTGAGGTTCGGTGTAAGCCTTGAAATTACCGTTAGCGATGACATCTTGAAGAAGCTGTTCCATACCAGGTTCAATGATATGAAGCACACCTTTGTTAGTAGTCTCAACTACATTTTTATTAATATCCACTCCGACCACATCTACGCCGTGCTTAGCAGCGATAATCGCTGTAGGCAGACCGATGTAACCTAAACCCATGAAACAAGCTCTCATCTTACGAAATTTTATTTATCTGCAAAGATAATAAAATGGCAAAAGACAAAAGACTAAAGACTAAAGTTTTTTTAATTAGGAGTTAGGAATTAATGCTTGGTTCAATGGCTTTAGTTCAATAGTCTTGGTTAAAAATATTTTCGTTAAATGAATAATCTTTTTTATCTTTGTAATCTTAATAATTTTTCAATGGAGAACATCAAAATAGCAGTCATAGGTCTTGGTTATGTGGGACTTCCTCTCGCACGACTATTCTCTACTAAATTTAGAACAATAGGTTTTGACCTCAATGAAACTCGTGTTAATCAATTGAACGAAGGTATTGACACAACTTTAGAGGTCGATGATATTTTGCTGAAAGACGCTATTAACAATCATGGATTTAGGTGTACTACAAAAATAGAAGACTTAAAAGATTTTAACTTTTATGTCGTGGCAGTGCCAACACCTATAGATGAAAACAATCATCCTGATTTAACACCATTGATTAAGGCGAGTGAGACCGTTGGTATGGTAATAAAAAAAGACGATATAGTTGTTTATGAATCAACGGTTTATCCTGGCGTGACAGAAGAAGAATGTCTTCCTGTAGTAGAAAAAATATCAGGATTGAAGTTCAATGTCGATTTCTTCGCTGGTTATTCGCCTGAGAGAATAAATCCTGGTGATAAGTTGCACACCGTTGAGAAGATAAAAAAAGTGACGTCAGGTTCTACGCCAGAGATTGCAGACCTCGTTGATGAGGTATATAACTCAGTGTTAATCAATGGAACACATAAGGCGCCTTCGATAAAAGTTGCTGAAGCATCGAAGATTATTGAGAACTCGCAGCGTGATGTCAACATCGCATTCATGAACGAACTATCTAAGATTTTCAATGCGATGGATATTGATACACATGATGTTATCGATGCCGCCTCCTCGAAATGGAACTTCATTAAATTAAATCCCGGCCTCGTCGGCGGCCATTGTATCAGCGTCGATCCATATTATCTCATTCAGAAAGCGCAAGTCTATGGCGTGATACCTCGCATTATGTCATCGGCACGACATCTTAACGATGGAATGGGTGAATATGTTGCGAATCAAACTATTAAGCTGATGAATAAAAAAGGCGTTCTCGTGAAAGACGCTAAAATACTCATACTTGGAATAACATTCAAGGAAAACTGTCCCGACATACGTAACACCAAAGTTTTTGACATCATACATACATTAAAAGAATATACCGACAATATCACAATCTTCGACCCATGGGCTGATGTTGCATTGGTGAAGAAAGAATATAATCTTGATATTGTCAATGAGTTAGAATGTAAAGAAAACTACGATGCCGCTATTTTAGCAGTAGCTCATAATCAATTTTTGGAAATAGACATAAAATCCTTAATGAAAGAAAACAGCGTCATCTACGATGTTAAAGGATTTTTAGATAGAAGCATTGTAGACGGAAGGTTGTAAAAATTACTTTTTTGTCTTTACTAGTTCTGCCGAGATAATTTCAGCTTGCTTGATAACTGTATCCGTTGCCAACATCTGCATATCTGGTGGATATCCATATTTTCTTAACAGACGTTTCACCGCTACGCGCATCTTGGCACGAACATTCTCTTTTATCTCCCAATCAATGGAAGTGTTATTGCGAATTGTTTCTGTCAATACAACTGCCAATTCGCGCAACTTGTCTTTTCCCATCAATTCCATAGCACTTTCATTGTCGGCAACGGCAGAATAAAATGCATATTCGTATTCTGATAAACCAAGCTCTTTTGACACTTCATCTTGCGCCACTATATGCTTGCTCAATCCTATCAATTCGTCAATGACTTCAACAGCAGTTATGACCTTATTATGATATCTCCTTATCGAATCTTCCAACATCTCCATCAAGGTGCGTCCTTGAACAATGTTTCTATTCATTCTGACTTTTATCTCGTCATTCAAAAGTTTTTTCAGAACTTCTAAAGAAATGTTTTTATGTTCCATATCTTTCAGTTCCATCAAAAACTCTTCTGATAAAATAGAAATATCAGGTTTCTTAATGCCGGCAGCATCAAAAACATCTACCACCTGATTAGAGACAAGAGCCTTGTCGATTACCTGACGTATCGTCGTCTCAATCTCTTCACTCGTTTTTCCTGAAGATGTTATGTCGAACTTACACAGACGAGCCTTCACTGCTTGGAAAAAAGAGACCTCTTCTTTCACCGACATCGCTTCATCATGCGGTATTGCTATCGCAAAAGCCTTCGACAAAGCATTGACTTCGTTAACAAAACGTTTCTTTCCATCTTGCAATCCGAGAATATAATCCTCAGTCTGTAATATCAAAGACAACTTAGTTGAGACATCGGCATCGAAATAAGGCTTGTAATCAATCTTTGAAAGCATCTGCTGGATTATCTCCATTTTCTCTAGCATCAAATCGACAGCCTGTTCCTGCTGTTCCGTAGGATTTCCTTTGCCATTAGCATCCGAATAGAAAGAAAGCGCTTTCTTCAAATCTGATGCAATACCTAAATAATCAACGACAAGACCGCCGGGTTTGTCTTTATAAACACGATTTACACGAGCAATCGCCTGCATAAGATTGTGTCCCTGCATAGGTTTGTCGATATAAAGAGTATGCAGACAAGGCACGTCAAACCCCGTGAGCCACATATCTCGCACAATGACCAATTTAAGTTCATCGTCTGTATCTTTCATCCTATCCGCCAACGCTCTACGCTGTTCCTTTGACGTATGATGTTTGGAAATTTCAGGTCCGTCAGACGATGCCGAAGTCATGACAACTTTTATCGCGCCTTTT
>JAZQVL010000087.1:0-1942 GCA_045631805.1 Bacteroidales bacterium
GATTCCAAAAGAAATTACGTCTTCAGAAGCGAATGTAATATATGCCAATGAAGCTGATGTTCTCAATGTGGCATTGTTCGGTAAAACCGCAAAAATGTGGAAGGATGAAAATCCTGATTTAAAAGGCAACATCAGAGATTACGCTTCAATAGAACAATTGATAGTGCTAATCAATTTGGAAAGTATGAATTCAGAATTGATAAAAACTGGCAAATCTCAATCTGAAAGAGCTCTCTACTTGAATAAAATGGCAATCGAACAATTGATGGTATTATATAAATACGATAACAAATTATTAAACGAATTTAATTCTGATTGAGTAAGCTTTGAGCCATGAACCTCGAGCAATTCGAAAAAAGCTCACGGCTCACAGCAAAAAAAGCATACCCAAAGTCTGTTGTCTGTTGACCGTTGTCTGTTGACTTAATAAATAAAACGATATGAAAAAATTACTACTTACAATCACACTTATTTTCTGCGGAATGATGTCTTTCGCGCAAAGCGATTATTCTGTAATCAAAGGTAATGTAGCAGAGAAGAATGTAAACATTGCAATTATCAATACAAATTTCGGCGTGAGTTCCGATGATAAAGGCGATTTCATTATGATGTTGCCAAAAATGGAAAACAAAGTCGGTCTGTTGTTTTCGTGCATCGGTTATGAAGACACTTTAGTAAGTGTGATTCCTAATCGTGATACGATAAACATTAACTTCAAGATGAAAGAAACAATGTATATGCTTGAAGCAGTGGGAGTGAGCGCTGACAAGATAAGACATTGCGGCGAACCAGCATACGTCATGTTCGATTTTGAGATTTATGACGACAAGGTCTTTATATTACAGAGAAAATGGAACACTTTGAAAGAATCTAGAATTTTAGTTCAAGATTTATGGCTCTATCCGATTGACACCATCAATATCCCGCAACATATTGAATCTGAAAAGATAATAACCGACTGCACAGAAAATTGTCAACTGATAGGAAAAGATTCCGTTTATCAGATTGTGAGAACAGATGATTCATATAAACTGATGTTTCCTACAGAAAAGGAACGTTATAATAAGGTTTTGAATAATATTATTTTCTTGACGGATAAATACATTTATTTCAATGAGTTACTTATGGATGGGTATATTTCCAATTTCTTCAGGATTAAAAAAGAGTCCAAAGAAAAGGAGATGATGTTTGTCTGTAACGACATGAAATCGTACAGAGATATCAAAGTTGAAAGACAATGGCATATTGATCATCCTATGCTTGGGCTTGGTGGCGGTCCTAGCGCTGATGACTGGGAACGCTTTGTCAAGTTTGCATGGTATCATACAAAAGACAATCATCTTGACATATTCGACAAAACCTTATATTATTTTGATCATTTCAACGGTAAGATACTTCGTTATGATGAAGGTATGTATAAACTTGGAGAATGTGATATTGTTTATCCAACGAAGGAAGACTTTTGGCGTTATAAGATATATAAAGACAAAGCCTTTGGAAAATTCTATACCATATTCGGTTCTGTAGTAAATGAAATCGATGTCGAAACAGGAAAGACGACAGCTGTAGCAAAAGCTGATAGCTGGCTTACAGAAAAGATAATCATCTACAAAGGAACCCTCTACTCGGTTACAATGAGAAGAAACGCCTTGAATGAGTTTAAATCGTATATTGAAAGGATAAATCTTTAGCTCACAACTCAAACCCATAGCTCACAACAAAAAAATAAAATTATGAAAAAACTACTACTCACAATCACACTTATCCTCTGCGGAATGATGTCTTTCGCGCAGAAAACAGTAGATATTGAAGTCAAAGTCGTTAACGACAATGGCGAGCCGATGCAGAATGTCAGCGTCCGCAATGACGACGGCTATCTTCTCGGCATTTCCGACTGGCGCGGCGAACTGAAACTGCGTTCCGTGAAAGCCGGTGATATGAT
>JAZQVL010000088.1:0-8643 GCA_045631805.1 Bacteroidales bacterium
TTATTTATTGTTATCAAGAGACAAAAAAATGAATAAAAAAATAAAGAAAAGTTTTTTCATTTTTTTGAGCTACATACCGATTATCTTTATATCTTTGCAGCAAATTCAAAATTAAATTAAAATAATTATGGCTTACAAAATTTTAGACAATTGTGTAGCATGCGGTACTTGCATTGATGTGTGCCCAGTTGGTGCTATTTCTGAAGGCGACATCTATGTAATTGACGCTGATTCATGTGTTGGTTGTGGTTCATGTGCAGGTGCATGTCCAAACGATGCTATCGTCGAAGATTAAGAATTAAATTTTATTCGTTAAAAGGGGAAAAAGCTCGGCAGATTTCTGTCGAGCTTTTTTTTATGACAACAGACAACAGACAACAGTCTTTGTCCACAATATACAAGTAGAGACGCGTCAATGTTTCCTGCATATAAAAGAACATTGACACGTATTCTTTTCTTTTTATTCACGAATAAACAAGAATTGGCACCGAACTCTTCTCGCAAAGACGCTAAGAAACGCAAAGTTTTTTTGAATACAATAATACTTTAGTCATTAGCCTTTAGACCTTAGTCATTTTCTCTTCGGGCGTTCCGGCTATCGCCGTCGGGCTTTCCGCTCTATCTTTGTTCGTTCCGCTATCGCTTCACTCGCAAAGGATGCCGCTCCAATCCCTAACGCTTTGGGCGCTGCTGTGAAATAAGAGATTATCAACAAATGGCAATATTGAGGATATGTACAATTCTCTCTTCTTCATGTACACATTTATTTTATACAATTTAGGGTTGTAACCATAAAAAAATATATAATAGTTATATTATTATGATTACAACCCTATTTTAACGAGATAACAAGATACTAACCCTCCATTTCCCCGTCTGCCTTATCAATATTCTCTTTAATCTGGTTCATCACCTTGTCGAAGGCAATCAAATCTTCTTCTTTTATATTTTTCAAGACATTTCTCATCATGCCGATGGCGACTTCTGTCGTTTTTGTCTTCAGTTTCATTCCTTCTTCAGAAACGACGATATTGTTCACACGACGGTCTGTCTTATTAACCTGACGATATACGAGACCTTTCTTCTCTAAAGAATCTATGAATTTTGTTACCGAATTCTTGTCTTTTTGGATTATGTCGGCAATGGCTTGCTGCGACATCACTTCTGCATCCCACAGGACATCCATCACAAGATATTGCTCTGGAGTTAGATTTATGTCGTGACTACTAAGTTCCTTGGCAAAATATTTTATCAAAGAACAATTGACGATGTTGATGTAAACTGCGATTTTTTTTATTAAAAGCATAATATCATTTTTTTAGTGGACTATTCGGTTCGTTAGCCATCATTCTATATTCAACCTTATCTGTCACCCTTGGCATGTTCCTGCTTGCAAAAAGTGTCGCTTTACCAAGCGGTGTCAGCACCATCTGGGCTCTTCTTCTCGCAATGCCTCTCGCCAAAATTCGTGCCACTCTCTCCGCCGACATCATTCTTTCTTCGTTACGAGGCGTCTCCCCTTGCGGACTGCCATCGGCTGTCAGCGCAACATTGCGAATATTAGATGTCGTGAATCCTGGAGCGAATACCATCACATGTAATCCGTCGTACAAATGTTCTATGCGCAATGTCTCAAGAAAGCCTCGCACGGCGAACTTGGATGCCGAGTATGCTGTTCGTGCTGGAAGTCCTACATATCCTGCTGTCGAAATCACTCCAACAACACTACCCTTACTTTCAAGAAGATACGGCAAAGCGTATTTTGTACAATATACCGTTCCCCAGAAATTAGTATCCATCAACAACTTCATCACCTTCAAATCCATGTCCTTAAAAACAGCTCGCATCGAAATGCCTGCATTATTAACAAGGACATCAATCTTTCCGAAACGTTCGACGGTCTTTTCTATGAGATTCTTGCAATCATCTTCTTTGGTAACGTCAGTCTTGACACAAAGGAATTTTGGCTCTGTACTTTGAACTTTTGACTTTGGCTGTTGGCTGTTGGCTGTTAGCTGTTGGCTGAGTTCTTCAGCAATTTTCTCTAACTTATCAATAGAGCGTGCTGCAAGTACCACTTTAGCTCCCAACGCTGCAAAATGATTGACAGAAGCCAACCCAATTCCTGAGCTGGCTCCTGTCACAATTACAATTTTGTCTTTATAAAAATTTGTCATATTAATAATGTATTTACCAGATAGCCATATTCGGCATCTCGTCAGAGTCGTACTTACCTTCAGCAAGTTTTCTCTTGACATCGGCAAACGCATTCAATGTGTAGTTGACATCTTCCAATGTGTGTGCTGCAGTCGGGATAATTCTGAAGATAATCATACCTCTTGGAATAACCGGATATGTGACGATAGAACAGAAAATCTTGTAATTTGTTCTAAGGTCTTTTGCAATTTGTGCAGCTTGTTCTTCATTACCTGGCAAGAAGATCGGTGTCACACATGCCTCAGCTGGTCCGATTTCGAAACCTAAGTTACGGAAACCGTCTTGCAATGCGCGTGTAACAGTCCATAATTTCTTACGTAACTCATCGCCTTCTGCGCTTCTGATAATTTCGAGACGTTTCAAGCAACCTTCAACGATTGGCATAGGCAATGACTTGGCATACATCTGTGAACGCATGTTATAACGTAGATAATCAATAACATATTTAGGTCCAGCGACGAAACCGCCGATTGTTGCCATTGACTTAGCGTATGCTCCGATGTAAAGGTCGATTTCATCCATAACGCCGAAATGTTCTGAAGTACCGCGACCTGTTGGTCCCATAACGCCAAAACCGTGAGCGTCGTCAATGAGGATACGGAATTGATACTTGCTCTTCAAAGCCACGATTTGGTCTAAGATACCGAGAGCACCTGTCATACCGAATACACCTTCAGTGATGAGCAAGATACCGCCGCCTGTCTTAGCGACTATCTCTGTTGCACGTTTAAGAGCTTTTTCGCAGCTTTCAATATCATTATGTTTGAAGTGGAATGATTGTCCGAGGTGGAGACGTTTACCGTCGATGAGACAAGCGTGTGCTTCTGAGTCGAATACGATAACGTCGTGACGTGTTGTCAGAGCATCAATTGTAGAAACGATGCCTTGATAGCCGAAGTTGAATTCGTAAGCAGCTTCTTTTCTTTCGAAGTCAGCGAGTTCTTGTTCTAATCTTTCATGGAGACGTGTGTTGCCGCTCATCATACGAGCGCCCATAGGATACGCCATACCCCATTTCGCTGCTGCTTCAGCATCTACCTTTCTGATTTCAGGATGGTTAGCCAAACCAAGGTAGTTGTTCAAACTCCAGTTCAAGACGTCAACGCCATTGAAACGCATGTGAGGTCCCAACTCACCTTCTAATCTTGGGAAAACAAAATAACCGTGTGCACGGTCTCTGTATTGACCAATAGGACCGCCTGAGTCCTTCGCTATTCTTTCAAAAATTTCCATTTTTATTCTTAGTTTAATTAGATTTTCATTTTTTAGCTGTGCAAAAATAGTAAATATATTTACTTTACCAAATTGATTTAATAAAATATTTTATCAATTTTATAAAGTCGCTTGAAAATTATTTTAATTTTGCGACCAAAATGAAAAAGACGACATCAATTAATCAAAGACAGTTGTCTGTTGACCCTTGACTGTTGTCCTAAAAAAGACATTATGATAAACTTCAAAGACAAATACGCACTTGTAACTGGAGCGAGTTCAGGCATAGGAGCTGCCATTGCCAAACGATTGGCGAAGGAAGGTTGTAACTTATTCCTGACAGGAGTCAACAAAGACCGATTAGAAGAAACCAAGAAATCATGTGAAGCCTTGGGCGTTAAAGTATTCGCCAAAGAATGCAAGTTTGAAGAATATTCAAGCATAGACGATTTTGTTCAATTTGTTAAATCTCATAACACCAATATCGACCTTTTTGTTTTAAACGCAGGCATTTCACAAAGAGCAAAAGCATTTGAAACAGACTTCGAGACCGACCAGAAGATAATGCAGATTAATTATTGGAGTTCTGTATATCTCATCAAACAGTTTAAGGATGAGATAGTTAACTCAAAACATACAAGCATCGCTGTCACCACATCGCTCGCCGGATTATTCGGTTTCCCATTAAGAACATCATATTGTTCATCAAAACACGCCTTGTTCGGTTTCTTCGAAGCTATGGATTTGGAATACGACAATGTCAGCGTAACGTTCTTAATTCCAGGAAGAATCAACACCAACATCAGCAAGAGCGCTCTTCTTGGCGACGGACAACGTTATGAAAAGATGGACCCAGGCCAAGCCAAAGGCCTCGACGTTGACAAAGCAGCGAAACGTGCTGTCAAGGCTATCAAGAAAAAGAAACACAGAAAACTCATTGGAAAATACGAATTGTTAATGGCACATATTAATAGGTATCTTCCAAGTCTGTACTACATACTCTCAAAACATATTTCTCCAACTTAAAAATTAGAACAATGAAAGAAAAAATTATATGCGGCATTCAACAAGTCGGCATCGGCGTTGAAGAATTATTGGAACCATGGAAATGGTATAACAAGGTGATGGGCTTCGAGATGAAGATTTTCGACGACGAAGGCGTTGCCGAGAGAATGCTTCCTTACACGGGAGGCAAGCCACAGCCAAGACGCGCCGTTTTGGCATTCAACCCTCGCGGCGGCGGCGGTTTCGAGGTTTGGCAGCCTAAAGGAAGAAAGGTTAAATTCCCAGAACGCCCTCTCATGCTCGGCGACTACGGCATCAACATCTGCAAATTAAAAGCTAAAGACGTTGACAAGTCTTACGCTCATCTCAAGTCTAACGGAGCGACAATGCTCAGCGAAGTGTGCACTTCTCCTTTCGGATTCAAGCATTTCTATTTCAAAGACCCTTGGAATAACATCTTTGAAGTAGAGCAAAACAACTACGCTTTCATCGATGATAACAGCAAGACCAACGGCGGCGTCAACGGTGTTTGCATCGGCGTGAAAGACATGGAGAAATCCATTGAGTTCTATGGAAAATTATTGGATTACGACACAGTCGTCGGTGATGTCACAGGAACTTTCGATGAGTTAAAAAACATTAACGGCGGCAAAGATGAATTACGTCGCGTGATGTTGAAACGCTCCAAACCAATCCAAGGCCCGCTTTCTGACATGATGGGTGACTCTCATATTGAATTGATCCAATGTAGGGACGCGGCATGCCACGTCCGTACAAAGACATTAGAAAACAGATATTGGGGCGACCCAGGCTACATCCACTTATGCTTCGACGTCCGTAACATGGAATGTATCAAAGAAGCTGCTGAGGCATTAGGACATCCTTTCGTATGCGACGGCGGCCGTGACTTCGACATGGGAGATGCCAACGGACACTTCACTTACGTGGAAGATCCTAACGGCACTTTGATAGAATTCGTAGAGACTTTCAAAGTTCCTGTCATGAAAAAATTCGGCATTTACCTCAACTTAGGAAATAAAGACGATTACAAGCCACTTCCTAAAATCATGACGAAAGCCATGAGATTTAGCAAGATCAGTCCGGAGAAGATTAAATGAGGGACTTGAGGACTTGAGGACTTGAGGACTTGAGAAGCTGAGGAATTGAGGGACTAAACTCCATTACTGCAATTTTATAATATTCTCATTTTTTGCAGGGGTTCTGTGCTTTGCACTCTACCGCCTGCATAGAAACTGTCATCACTACGTGACTTTTTTTAGAATTCTAAAACTTTAAAATTCTAAAATTTTAGAGTTTTAGAGTTCTAATTTCTATAGTTCTCCCAATGCGTTAGGGATTGAAGCGGCATCCTTTTGGAGACGGAAGCTGGAGGCGGAGGCGGATAACGGAGACGGAGGCTGGAGGCGGAAAAAGATATAGCGGAAAGCCCGACGGCGATAGCCGGAACGCCCAAGAGAAAGACCACATTACTACATTACTTCATTACTCCATCACTTCATTACTTCATTACTACAATAAAATCTCCATTCCAACGTTTCCTCAAAAAAAACATGTAGTCTTGTTGTCCTGTAGTTTTGTAGTCTTTAAAAAATGAAACGTCTTATCATTATTGGAATTATCTTTTTATGTTGTATTTCGTCAACGGCGCAGAACAAATATTTCCCAATAAAAGGTAGCATCATTTCCGCCGACAGTCTCACCCCTATTTCCGACGCTCATATTTTAAGCGAGCTGTCTTATTACGGAACTACATCCGACATCAACGGCAAATTCTCCATGCTCATAAGAGAATCCGACAGTCTAAAGATAAGCAGCATTGGTTTTGTGACACAACACATTAATATAAAACACGACAGTATTGATGCCAACAATTTCAACATCATCATGCAAAGAGACACCGTCATGCTTCAAGAAATTGACGTCTTTCCTTATTTAGATTATCATACGGTTAAAGAAATAACAAGCAATATTCCAGTCAAGAAACCAACTATAATAAAAGGTGTCAATGATAACATCGAAAATGTCTTATATCAAAAGCCAAAGAAAATTCCAAACGACAAAGGCATATTAAGCCCTGTTCAGACTTTATACAATCGATACAACAAGAAAGAACGACTGAAACGTAAATTAGAAAGGAACAGAAAGAGATTAAAATACTCCGAAGACCTATGAGATTGAAAACGAGCGATGTTCAAGGTTTGTTTCACTTTTAGTTCAGGCCGTCGTTGTCAATTACCAATTGTCCTTTCCATTCATTTACCACTTCATCAAAGGCTGTTCTGTTAGCTTCGTTCACCGATTCAGCTGATGGAGACTCGAATGTTAATGGATTGATGTATTTTCCGTTCTTGCACAATCTGAAGTCGAGGTGAGGACCTGTTGACATGCCTGTGCTTCCGACATAACCGATGAGCTGTCCTTGTTTTACCTTGCTGCCTTTTTGTATTCCTTTGGCAAAGCCGTTAAGGTGCATGTAAGTCGTTGTATAAGTGCTGTTATGTTTTACCTTGACATAATTGCCGCCGCCTTTGCTGTCCCATCCTTTTTCAATAACAGTTCCGTCGCCTATTGTTACGACAGGTGTTCCTGTTGGTGCCGCATAATCCACTCCATGATGTGGACGGACTATTTTTGTGACAGGATGTTTTCTGGCGTTAGAGAATGTTG
This sequence comes from Bacteroidales bacterium, assembly GCA_045631805.1. GTDB lineage: Bacteria > Bacteroidota > Bacteroidia > Bacteroidales > F082 > Limimorpha. Next base: position 7,123 of record JAZQVL010000088.1, read on the forward strand.
AACTGATACGGCGATAGTTCAATGGAGCTTTCAAGAATGCTTTACGAAGATTATCGCCTTCAATATCGAAATATTCAGGTTTGCCGTTTTGTTCGAAATAAAATGCGTAATGTTCTGAACCAGAGTTATTGAGATATGCTGCTAACACATTGCCTATTCCTATAGAACTGCCTTCAACATATTTGTTTTCATAAAACGCCTTAAAAGAATCGCCTTGTTGTATGCCGAAGAAATCCACTGTCCAGGCAAAGATGTCGGAAAGTTTCAATGTAAGGTAAGGGTCGCCTCCGTCCGCTGCGATGGTTTCCCATAAGGAGCTTGTTATTATGCCTTCGGCAACCTCTATCTTGGTTGTGACTTCCTTTTGACCAATCCATGCTGGCAATGAGTCAGTGAGACCGAACACGGCATAATTTACTTTGTCTATTTCATAAATCCAATATAATGGTGTGGCTACGCTGTCGCGTTTTATTAAAAAGGTATAACGTTGACCTTGTTTAATCTTTCTGATGTCGAATACCTTTCTATGTTTTTTTTCTATATGAGTGATTACATTATAGCTGATGTTTTTTTTCAGCATGATATTCGACAGAAATTGGTTTTTTCTGATAGTATCGATTTCCACATCTAAAGAGTCGATACATATTCCATAAAGAAATTCCGGTTCTTTAAATTCCTTTATTTCTTGTTTTTCTATGCTGTCTTTATTGCCAGATAATACCAATGCTATTATGACAAACAGAAGAATACCACCTAAAACACATGAATATGTTCTGATGTTAGTTTTTATGTTATTCTTTAAGGAATCAATTATATCATGGAATTTCATATTTACTTAAATTTAGTACAGACGTGTCAATATTGTATTTTGTATTAAAATGACATTTCTTGATTTATAATTACAACATTGACGCGTCTCTACATTTATTAAAAGAACAAGAGAGAGAAAACTCTCTCCCTTGTCTTGATATGTTTTTACATTATTTATTTAATGCTTGTTTGTATCCTGCTTCTACAGCTTTAAGGTTGAGGTTAACAACATCTTCGCCTTTTCTGCCGAATTGTTCGCGGATACTGTTTTCTATTGTTTCCATTTCGAAGCCGAGGAATGGTACAGTAGCGCCGAAAATCACCATGTTAGCAGCGCGTACGTTGCCGCATTCTTTTGCTAATTCGTCAGCATCGATGATGATAGCGTTATGTTTGTTCAATTCTGCGTAAACTTCTTCAACTTCAGGATAGTTGTTGATGTTGATGAAAGGAGCTTTAGCAGTGATGATGACGCCGTCTTTAGCGAGCATTGGCAAGTAGCGAAGAGCTTCCATAGGTTCTACTGAGATGATGAGGTCAGCTTTACCTTCTGGGATTAAGTCGGAAGCTATTTCGTTGTCAGAGATGCGGAGGTGTGACTGAACGTCGCCGCCTCTTTGGCTCATGCCGTGAACTTCAGCTTGTTTGAGATACATGTTTTTCTCTACAGCAGCGATGCCTATACAAGAAGCGATACTGAGGATACCTTGA
>JAZQVL010000089.1:0-16086 GCA_045631805.1 Bacteroidales bacterium
CTTTAGCGCAGTTGAAGTTGATAAGTCTATAAGTCAATGTGTCTATTAGGTTAGGCTTTAAACCATGCAATTTACTAAACTTGGATTGGTGACGGCTGACAGCAGATGACTGACAGCTATTAAGGCTATCAAAAAACTCCATCGCTGCTTTTACTTCTTCGAAATTATATTGCGGGAGGTAGTTTTTATAAAGAGAATCTGCTATGCGAATTTGGGATTCGTAAAAAGACGCAGAGTCGCAAAGTCGCAGAGTCGCAGAGTCTTTACTTTGCGTCTTTGCGTCATTGAGTCTTTGCGTCTTTCCCTCGGTCACTAAGCCGAAGGCTAATAATATCAAAATCACAAGTATTCTCATAGTTGCAAAGATAAGAAAAGGCAAAAGACAAATGACAAAAGGCTAAAGTTTTTTTTGATACAAGAAATTCAAAATCTCAGAACCTCAGAATATTCTGAGATTTTAATATAAAGTCTCATTTCAGCAATTGATATGTCACATAATCTGAATTTTTTAGCAATTCAAAGATTTCTGATGCGTTGATATTTCCTTTAACTGGATGCAACGCACAAGTCAGATTGTTAGCTCTGTCTATAAAATGTATAGAATAATGTTGTTTACCTTTATGCTCCTTGATTATTTTGATAAATTCTTGAGCTCTTGTTTTGTCAAGAACGTCAGTATAAATAGTGAATCTAACTTCTCTATTTGTGTTTTCCATTACGGCATCAAGAAGCTGTATATTATTAACTCTCAGCTCCATTGCATTCTCGTCTCTGAAGCTTTTGCTCACCACGCCGCTTACTAATACAGGCGTTCCTACAACGAGAAGCGGATGCAGTTTCAAATAATTCTCGCCGAACAAAGAGAACTCGAAACTGCCTGTCTGATCTTCCACTCTGAATCTGCCGTAGTCAGAGCCTTTCTTGGACGTGAGTCGTTCTGCCGACGTTACGAGTCCGGCAAACTTCAGTCCCAAGTCCTTGTTCTTCAATACGAGAGCATCTTTAATACCTTCAATCTTGATATTAGAGAAATATGATATTGTCTCTTTGTAACTATCAAGCGGATGAGCGCTCATGTAAAAACCAACGAGTTCTTTCTCCATGTCGAGTTCCTTGATTTTCGACCAAGGCTCACATTCTGGCAAAGGAATGACGAATGTCTCATCATTATCTTCCACACTATCAGCGAATAAGTCAAACTGAGCATTGTTCTTTCTGTCGAGATATGCCGCAACTGATTTTATAGCTTTTTCTACGAATGTTGTCTTGTCGCCTTCAGGAATATAATAGAACATCGCTCTGTGCATGCCAAAACTGTCAAATACACCAACGCCAGCGAGCGCTTCTATTGACTTTCTGCTGACGCCTTTTCCATTGACTCTCATAATGAAATCAGCGAAATCCTTAAACTGTCCATTAGTATTTCTCTCATCGATAATAGCCTGAATAACGATTTCACCAATAGACTTCACAGCACCCATGCCGAAACAAATCTGACCTTTTTTGTTAACAGTGAACTTATATTCAGATTCATTGATATTTGGTCCAAGCACGTCAATCTTCATGCGTCGGCATTCTTCAATCATAAAGACGACTTCCTTACTGTCTCTGATACAGCTATTTAAAACCGCAGCCATAAACTCAGCAGGATAATGCGCCTTGAGATATGCAGTCTGATATGCCACCCAGGAATAACATGTAGCGTGTGATTTGTTGAAAGCGTAGGAAGCGAATTTCTCCCAGTCTTTCCATATATTTTCAAGAATTGCAGGGTCGTGACCATTGGCTTGTCCTTGCGACATGAACTTGCCTTTCAGTTCGTTCATCTTTTCTATGAGCTTCTTACCCATAGCCTTACGCAAGGTGTCAGACTCACCGCGAGTGAAACTTGCGAGCTGACGTGACAGAAGCATGACCTGCTCTTGATAAACCGTAACGCCGTAAGTATCTTTGAGATACTTCTCCATGATAGGAATCGGATAACTGATTGGCTCTCTTCCGGTCTTACGCGCGATGAATGTCGGGATATAATCCATAGGACCTGGACGATACAAGGCATTCATAGCGATAAGATCTTCAAAGACAGTAGGTTTAAGTTCACGAAGATACTTCTGCATACCAGGAGATTCGAACTGGAACGTACCGATGGTGTTGCCGGAACTATATAATTCGTATGTTTTTTCGTCGTCGATAGGAATATTGTCGATGTCAATATCAATTCCTCTCGTCTTCTTTATATTAGCCAGAGCGTCTTTAATCTGAGTCAAGGTCTTGAGACCCAAGAAGTCCATCTTGATAAGACCGACGGTCTCAACGACATGACCGTCATATTGAGTAACGAGAACGTCTTCTTTTGTGTCCTTATCTTTGATTGTACAAAGAGGAGCGTAATTAGTCAAATCGGAAGCGCCGATGATAACGCCGCAGGCATGGATACCGATCTGACGGTTAGTCTCTTCCAACTGCTGTGCGTAAGTCAGCATTGATGATATATTCTCATCGTCGCCTTCCACCAAAGCCTTCATCTCTGGAACATATTTAAAGCAGTTCTTGAGGTTGACCTTCGGTGTCTTGCCTTTTTCATCTTTGATGCTATCAGGGAATTTATCTGGTACGAATGACTTGATTTCGTTTACCTTAGGAATAGGCACTTTCTGCACACGACCAACGTCAGCTATTGACGACTTTGTTGCCATTGTGCCATAAGTGATGATATGCGCAACCTTTTCCTTACCATATTTATTTGTAACCCAATCAAGAACTTTTCCACGACCGTCATCATCGAAATCGACGTCGATATCGGGAAGTGAGATACGGTCTGGGTTAAGGAAACGCTCAAAAAGAAGGTCATATTTCAGAGGGTCAACATCAGTGATTTTCAAGCAATAAGCCACCACAGAACCAGCAGCGGAGCCACGGCCAGGGCCGACAGACACGCCTAATTCCTCACGAGCTCCACGAATATAATCCTGAACAATCAAGAAGTAACCAGGGAAACCCATAGTCTTCATGATATGAAGCTCAAACACGATACGTTCTCTCTGTTCTTCAGTGAGTTCCTTGCCATAACGACGTTCTGCGCCTTCCCATGCCAGTTTCGCAAGATAGTCAGCCTCGAGTTTGATACGGTAAAGTCTGTCGTAACCGCCTAACTTCTTGATTTTCTTCTCCGCTTCTTCCCTACTCATCACCTCCTCGCCGAGTTCGTTGCGAGTAAATTCTTTGAAAAGATCCTCTTCGGTGAATTTCTGACGATATTGCTCTTCAGTACCGAAGTCTGCCGGAATATCATATATAGGCATAATCGGGTCGGAGTCGATGGAATATGACTCCACCTTATCCACGATTTCCTTTGTATTTTCCAGAGCCTCAGGAATGTCAGCGAAGGCCTCGCCCATCTCCTGCGGACTCTTAAGCCACTCTTGCTTAGTGTAATGCATTCTGTCAGGATCGTCGAAGTCACGGCCTGTGCTCATACAAATCAGACGGTCGTGAGCCTCGCTATGTTCCTCTTCCACGAAGTGAACGTCGTTGGTAGCTATAATCTTCGTGTTAGTCTTCCTTGCCAATTCAATCAGCACCTTATTCACCTCCTGCTGACGGTCGAAAGTAGTTTTGTCAGCATTAGGTTTGTCTGTCTTATGACGTTGAAGCTCAATGTAGAAATCATCACCGAAGAGATTCTTGAACCATTGCAACGACTTCTCAGCACCTTCGATGTCACCGTTCATGATTTTCTGAGGCAACTCACCGCCGAGACATGCCGATGTCACGATAAGACCTTCATGATATTGTTCAAGAAGCGAATGGTCGATACGAGGATTGTAATAATAACCATCTACGTAAGCTATTGAAGACAATTTACATAAGCTCTTGTAGCCTTGTTTGTTTTTAGCCAATATAATAAGGTGATACCCCCTATCCGCGCGGCCGTCACGTTTGTCGATGCTCACTGGTGCACAGTAAGCCTCCATGCCGAAGATAGGCTTGAACATCTTTTTCTTCAGAAGGTCAATCTCAACGGCGGCATCATCTTTCTTAGCGTCGTCAGCCTCTTTATCGTTAAGAATTTTCTCCTGTTCTTTAATCTTGTCTTTAATCTTACCGTTGTATTTATTGGAAGCATCGGCAAACTCCTTGATACCAAACATATTACCATGGTCGGTAAGAGCCATTGAATACATGCCGTTTTTGGTACATTTGTCGATGAGATCCGGCACCTTCGACATACCGTCCAAGATTGAGAAATGCGAGTGGACGTGAAGATGCGTGAAATGATTCGGAGTATAACTATTTGTCTTTGTTTGTTTTGGAGTCTCTTTTATTTCAGGCTTAACTTCCTCCGCCACATTAGAAACCACCTTGATACCTGCCGCTTTGATTACATCAGGATTAGCAGCGATAAAGTTATCGAAGAAAGCGTTATCTTCAATTATATCATTGTTATCCAGCACTCTGAGACGAATAAGTTCGAGGAAGACGCGAGCGGTCGCCTCCACGTCAGCAGAAGCGTTATGCGCCATATCGAAACCCTCGTTGAACAACAGCTGGTGAATCTCAGCGAGTTTAGGTTTCTTGAACTTACGACCAGGACCGCCGCCCAACTGACAGTAGTTAGCGGTCTTTTCCGTACAAGTATCAACGACGAGTTTCTGCTCCAAAGGATTTACACCCTTAGTCCTAAGATATTCGCAGCCAACTACATTGATATCGAACATCACGTTATGACCCACGATATATTTCACAGTTTTAAGCGTCTCTGTAAAAATATCGAGCACATGATTAAGGTCCTCGCCCACGTTGAGAGCGTGTTCCGTGCTGATGCCATGCACCATCGATGCGTTGATAGGAATGATATAACCTTCAGGCTTAATGATATGATTCTCAGCCTTGATGAAATTACCTTTCTCATCATGAATCTGCCAAGCCAGCTGCACCATTCGAGGCCAGTTAGCAAAATTCGTCAAAGGCGCATTCTTATCTAAAGGGAGACCAGTGGTCTCGGTATCGAATATCAAAAACATAAAAACTCCTTTTGCGTGAAAAAATGAGCTAATAAAAAAATGCCATTCTGCGAAATAAAGTTAGAATTTAACATTTATTTCTATTGCTAATATTGATTTTCAACGACATAATATCGTGAAATCATCTTTCCAAAACTAATGATTTTTTTTGAAATAAAGAGATGTTATGAAAGATTTTTTTGTGTTCTCTATTTTGAGGATTAATACGCAAATCATCACTGCTCAACACGAATAATGATTAGCGAAAAATAGTGTTTAAAGCAGACTTCTTTCATCCGCAAATCAGTCTTTTTTAATAGAAATCACCTAAAACAATTTCAGTTGTATTGTCATGTTGAAAGTCATTCTATGTAATGGCGTAGTTCCGTGTTCTGCGACGGCGTTTTTGTGTTCCAAAGTCGGATAGCCTTTGTTTTTCTTCCAGTTATATACAGGATATTGAATGTCATATTCTTCCATCATGGCGTCTCTTGTTGTCTTTGCCAAAATAGAAGCTGCTGCAATAGCTTGATATTTTGCGTCGCCGCCTACAATACATTGATGTTTTATATCTTTGTATGGATTAAAACGATTTCCGTCGATGAGGAGAAAATCAGGTTTCACTTTCAGTTGTTCAACAGCTCTATGCATTGCCAGAAATGAAGCGTTTAATATGTTTATTTCATCTATTTCCTTGTTGTCAACGATACCTATTCCATAAGCAAGCGCTTCATTCATAATGATTTCTCTTAATTTCTTACGTTGTTTTTCCGTAAGTTTTTTGGAATCGTCTAACATTGGATAATCCTTGTTTCTATCCAAGATGACTGCTGCTGCTACAACAGGGCCTGCTAAACATCCACGACCAGCTTCGTCGCAACCTGCTTCAATCAAGTTTTCTGTATAATGCGCTATGAGATTCATATCTTCAAAACAAATAATGGCAAATATTGATTTATCAAAACAAAAGACAAAAAGATGACCATAATGACATTCGCAATCCTTGTTTTTTTAACATCAGACAACATTATTGCATAAAACAATGCGAACATCATAAAAATCAGAGCGTTGTTCATCATAGGCCTTTGCATGAAAAAAATGATTAGAGCGAATATCGTTAAAACGAAAGAGACTCCTACCCTTTTCCTAACGTTAGTTCCTTTATCTGAATTGCTGTTTCCTACAATTCTCAACAAAGAAATGACAAACATTAAGCCACTGACAACCAATAATATTTTATTATAAAAATTTAATTCGAAGGAGAATCTTATATTCCTGAAAAAATAGGAGTAAGAATCTATAAGCATGTCATAATTTCCTGTCATGAAACTTATTCCTAAAGCTAATGCGCTGATAATCAGAAATCCTACTATTGGTATTAAAAGGTATCTTAATTCATTAAACCTAAATATCAAGAATGATAACAAAACCCATAATATCAAGAAGACGGAAGGATAATAAAACAAAGAGGCTATTCCTATGAAATATCCAATGTTCATCATGTAATTTTCAGGCGCATCTGTCTGATATATAAGGAATAATGTGTGCATTGCCATCAATATGAACGGACATGCGAAAATGAAAGGATAACATGAATGCAATTCTGGTGAACTGCACATCATCATCACGAAAGTAAAAGCTCCTACTGTGCTGTATTTTGAGACAAGCCGGTTTGCCGAAAGCACAGAGTTGAAAAGAAAAACTGAAAGCAGATAGACTATGAACGCCAATAAGTTAAGTACAATTGGAGAGAAGTCAAATGCTGTGACTATTATATTATATAAAGGTGTATTATATTCGCTTGGTACGAATGCCGACTTTGATATGAAAGCCGGCAGCCATAACACAAGCGCTATTGCAACCACAACGATTTGTTGTGATATATAACTATGTTTGAAAAAGTTCAGCATTATATTAGAGATTCATCAAGTCAAGACCGATGTCGTGACGATAGTTGACGCCTTCGAACTTGATTTTTTCTACATTTTCATAAGCTTTTGCTCTTGCTTCTTCAATGTTGTTGCCGTGAGCTGTCACAGCGATGACACGACCGCCTGAGGTCACGATTTCGCCTTTGTCGTTGAATTTTGTTCCAGCATGAGCTATGATGCAGTCAGAAAGTTCTTCAAAGCCAGTCATCAGCATACCTTTTTTATAGTCTTCTGGATAACCACCTGAAACGAGCATAACGGTGACAGATGTGTTTTTAGATGTCTGATATTCAACTTCATTGAGTCTGCCTTGAGCGCAAGCGTCGAGCAATGCTACCAAGTCGGAGTCGATGCGTGTCATTACGCCTTCGGTTTCTGGGTCGCCCATTCTTACGTTATATTCAATGACGTAAGGGTTGCCGTCAACGTTCATCAGACCGATGAAGATAAAACCTTTATAGTCGATATTTTCTGCTTTGAGACCTTGTATTGTTGGTTTTATGATTCTGTTTTCTACTTTTTCAACGAATTCCGGTGTCACGAAAGGAACTGGAGAAACAGCGCCCATGCCGCCAGTGTTTAAGCCTGTATCGCCATCGCCGATACGTTTGTAGTCTTTAGCTTCAGGAAGAACGACATAATGTTCACCGTCGGTCAAGACGAACATTGAAACTTCGATACCTTTCAAGAAAGTCTCGATGACGACTTTTGCAGAAGCTGAGCCGAACTTGCCAGAAAGCATGTCTTTCAATTCGTTTTGTGCTTCTTCTAATGAATCGATGATAAGAACGCCTTTACCTGCTGCGAGGCCGTCAGCTTTAAGTACGTAAGGTGCTTTTTGTGTTGTGAGATATTGCAATCCATCTTCGAGATTAGCGGCTGTCACAGTGAAGCAAGATGCTGTTGGGACATTATATTTTTCCATGAAAGCCTTAGCAAAAGCCTTGCTGCCTTCGAGTTGTGCGCCTTTTTGGTCAGGACCGATAATCTTAATGTTTTTTAAGTCTTCATCATTTTTGAAGAAATCGACGATGCCGTCAACGAGCGGCTGTTCTGGACCAACAACGACCATTTCAATATTGAGTTTCAATACGTTTTCCTTCACGATATTGAAATCAGCGATGTTGATAGCAAGATTCTCGCCTATTGCGTTTGTGCCAGCATTACCTGGAGCGATATAAAGTTTATTGACTAATTCACTTTGTGCGAGTTTCCATGCAAAAGCGTACTCGCGACCACCTGAACCTAATACTAAGATATTCATACTTTTTATTATTTAGTTTAAAGTTTAAGGTTTAAAGTTTAAAGTAGTTTTGAAGTTTAGAGTTGATAGTTTATCCGAATTAAACCTTAAACCTTAAGCATTAAACCTTAAACCAATTATTTATTTTCAATTTTCAGTTTTCAATTTTTCTATGCATCTCCACCATTCTTCAGCTGCTTTATCCCAGGAGAAGTCTTGTCGTCTTATTCTTCCTTTTTCCATTAAATCTTCGCGGATTTTCTCATCCATGATTTTCTCCATCGCATCAGCTATCGACTCTTCCTTGAAAGGGTCAACGAGCAGAGCCGCGTCTGCTGCCACTTCTGGCATTGACGTTACGTTAGACGTTATGACAGGAGTATCGCATTTGAAAGCCTCGACGATAGGAATGCCGAATCCTTCAAAATAAGAAACATACACAGAAGCTAAAGCAGATGCTGTGACGAGATGTAAATCTTCAGCCGACAATCGTCCTGTGAAGATGACATCGTTTTTATGTATCATTGATTCGTATGCGTTTTTTATCGGTTCTGTCCACCAACGTTTACTTCCTACGATGACGAGTTTTATGTCGTTATTGTTTCTTTTCTTAAATATATCGAATGATGTGAACAATCGTGCGAGGTTCTTACGAGGATGCAAGGAACCTACAAACATGAAATAAGGCTTTCCTTCGGAATATTTATTTCTTATCTCTTCTTTAACATATTCATTTACAGGAGTAAAAATCTCATTGGCTCCATTGTAAGCCACATTTATCTTCTCTGGATTGATTCCATAACATTCGCAGATGTCTTTTTTTGAAAACTCTGAAACAGTGATGATTTTATCTGCTTTTTTAGCGTATCTCGGGAAGAATTTCTTATAATGCCAGAGATGAATTTTAGGAAAATCCTGTGGAAAATGCTCGAAGTTCAAGTCATGGAAAACAGCTATTTGCTTTGTCTTGCTTCTCAAACTCAAATATCCGTCTGGCGACAAATACAAGTCCGCTTTGATTTTACGAAGATAGTTAGTGACGGCGAACTCAAAGAACGCTATATATAAAAAAGGATGACGAGCTTGAGGGAAAAGCACTACAGGCTTCACGTTATCGGCGAATATAAATTTTGGGTCGGGTTCGCGGTCGAAGATGAAATGAAACTCCACCTCAGGATGAGATTTCACCATACGACGCAGACATTCGTAAGCCACCCAGCCGATGCCTTCAAGCTTGTCTTTGAATAATAATCGTGTATTTACAGCTATTTTCAAAACTCAAATTTTATTTTCACAAAAATAATAAATTAACCAATTCAGACGCATCAACGACATATTGTTTTTTATTGTGTCGTGTGATACGTCTTTACTCTAAAATTTATAGTTCTAAAGTTCCTAAAAGCACACCAGACACCATCCAGTGGTTGAAGCTGCTTCCTTCGTCATCGCCTTGTGGTATCGCTATTGTGATTGTATGTCTGCCGGCTTTCAAGAATCCCAAGTCGAAATAAACAGGTTGTGTCGCTGTTCCTGGACACCATCCTGAACGTGACAAATCAGATGAAGATTGTCCGTTCCAGAAGTTACCCGACACAGGATTCATTTCTCTGTAAGTAGCGCAGTCGCAACGCCAAGGTGTGTGAGTGAACACTTTCTCACCATCGATAATGATGCTGTTTTCCTTTGGGTTGAACTCATCGCCTCCGCCCCATCCTCCGTGGCCGGTGCTGATATATCTCAGACGAAGATTCTCAACATTTTCTGGAAGTTCGAACTCTACTGTAAGGCTGTCGGTCTTGAACATACGTCCGTAATGCTGACCTGCCATTTCCATAACGTTACATGTGTTAAATAAAGGCAATGTCCAGTCGTCGTTCTGACTTAAATCCCAAGAATAATCACCAGGATAAGCAATAAGGTCGAGGCTCAATCTGTGTCCGCCTCCGTCATAATTGCCGATGAATGCGCCAATCAAGACATCGCCACGGAGATGTTTAGCGACATCTGTGACATCTTGTTTGTAATAAGCTACATCAGACCATTCCAAACCGTCAATCTTGACTCTGTCGTTGAAATGATTAACGCCGAATGGAGTGAAGAAACGCATAAGCTCAACAACAGGAAGGAAATCATCTTCCAATTTTATTGCTCTGTATGTAATGTCTCTTTTATCTGTATAAGAATGAAGTAGTTGTATGCTATCTATTAAAGCATCTCTTAAACTTAATTTTCTATCAGTAGGAATCACGAATATAGAGCCTGAGCGGTCATAAGCGTCGCCGTTAGATTGTTCTTCAACTTCAATGAAATAAGAATAATGTTCAGGAAGTATATCGAGATTTACTCTCTTTAAAATCAAAGTGCCATAAGCGAAATGAATGACAGTGTCGTAAGGAATTTCACCATTGAATTTCTCTATCTCAGCGAAATGAATCTGTTCTTTGTCGAAGATAGGAGTCTTGATTATAAGTTTGTCTTTTGCTATTTTATCAATATCTCTTGCTGCGACACGTTGTCCCATGTCGGAAGGGATAATTTCTTTCTTTAATTTCTTATCTTTTTTAATATCTCTCAACTCGAACATTCTGTTTCCGTTGATGAGTTGGCGAACCATGACACCTTTGAGCACGCCTCTGCTAACAGAAGGCATCGCGTTATATCCGAGAGATTCAGTCATCCAAACTTCTATAGTATTGGAATTTATGCTTGTGCGATATTTTTTACAGTCGTAGCCGTTTATTTTTTCGTTGCCTTCTTCAGAAAATTGCACATTAGAACTCAAAGGGAAAGATGCGAAATAAGAATCGCCGTCGGCAAATTTCATTTGGAAATAAGCGCTGTCGGTTTCATAATTAACGTAAGTGATGTCTTCAGATATTCCTGGAATCAATTTACCTTCATAAGTATTAACGTCTTGAAATTTAGTCTGATTTCCGTAGCGGCACAATTCCACGAAAGTAGTGTCGCCATTGTTAGAGCCAAGCGAATATATCTGATAAGTTAGACGTTGTTGCGCGTTGGATGTCAATAAAATAAAACTAAAGATAAATGATAAAAATAATTTTCTGCTCATAATTATAAATGTGTTGTTTTTAATTATTAAATTCAATTGTTTATTATTTTCCAGTGACCGCCTTTTGCTCCTCCAACTCTAACTAGCGTTCCAGCTTCCCTATGTTTGCGTATGATTTTCTTCACTCCACTTTCCGACATACCGAGAAAATCTTGTAATTCTCGTATTGTTATGTTTGGATTCTTTGATATTGCATCAAGAAGTTTTTGGTTACTTTTTTGGTTACTTTTTTGGTTACTTTCTTCAATTTCTTGAAGAGAATCCAAAATACATTTCAGCATAAAAGTGATAAAAATTGTACTATTCCCAGTTTTATCACTTTGAGCAATAGAAGAATAATATTCTTGTTGATTTTTTTTAACAATAGTTTCCACAGGAATCCAAGCAAAAATAGGTTTCCATTGCATCAATAATAATGTTTGCCACATACGCCCCATTCTGCCATTGCCATCAGCAAAAGGATGAATGAATTCAAATTCATAATGGAAAACGCAACTACTAATTAACGGATGTACTTTTGTTTTTTTCACCCAAGACAGCAACTCTTTCATCAAGTAAGGAATACGTTTCGCTGGAGGAGCCATGTGAATACACTTTTGTCCATCAAAAACACCTACACCGTCGCTTCTGTATATGCCATTTTCTTTTACCAAATCTGTCATCATAAGACGATGTGCTTTGAGAAGATCTTCTTCTTTGTATGGATTTAACTCAAATAGAATGTTGTATGCTTCATTAGCATTCATAACTTCCAAAATCTCGTTAGGTGGTCCTAAAACACGCTTTCCTTCGATGATAGCTGTTATCTGCTCAAGCGAAAGTGAATTGTTTTCTATTGCTAAAGAAGAATGAATTGTTTTGATGCGATTTTCTTTTCTTAACGTTGGAGTCGGTATATCTTTATCATTTACAGACATCCTTCCAAGAGTTTCCGCTATTTCAATAACTAAAGATGTCATCTCATCTGTGACTGTAAATGGCGGAATATAAGAAGGTTCTGTAAATTTATTCATTTGACACTCTCTTAATTTTTAGACTTTACAAAGATAAGAAAAAAGGCTAAAGATTTTTTGTATTATTTTTTATAATAAAAAAAGTCGCCTAAAAAGACGACTTTTTGAATTAATTCATTGCTATAAAATCAGAACAAATCAAGTATATCTAAAAGATATTCTATGATGAATCCACCTAAGATAATTGGAGCTAAAATTGATAATAAGCAAAGTATAATTCCAATGATTGATTTTGCTGCACTTTGTGACTTTATAAGAGCGATGATGCCGCAGATAAGTCCTATCGGAGCCAATATATAAGTTAAGTAATTAACTATAGGTATAATAGAAATGACAATTGAAATTATACCCATTACCAATGATGTGGTACTCAAGCCTGAATCGGCTTTTTGTCTTTCAGCAAATTTTTCCATAAGTTTTGTTTTAATTATTATTGTTATTGTTATTACTAATATTGTTACCAGTCTAAATCCTCCATCATGTTTAAAAGATCTTCTTCCATTTCAAGGACTTTTTCTGCTGCTTTCAATGATTTTTCTGCTGACTTAAGAGCCTTTTCATAATCCTCATCATCATAGTCTTCTGCCATTTTTGCTGCTTCTTTAGCAATTTGATTCAAAGCTTCAAGTTCTGATGTTATTGGATCTTTTTCTTTTACTATTTTTTCAATAGCCAATTTGTCAATAGAAAATGTTTCTGATCTTTTTAATGCTGTATTGAAATAATCTGCTGAAAATTCATTAACAAATACAAAATCGACCATTGAGCCAACTTCACCCTTTATAAAAGAATCGAATTTGGATTTTTCAGAATCACCTAATTCCATCTGATACCAGCCGTTAATGACTTGAACTCCATCTTCATCTTTTAAAACGAGAACAGGATAAATTGAAACATCATTGTCAGCTTTCTTTTCTAACTTTAATTGGACCTTAACTCTTAATCTGCCATCTTTTTTGTTTAAGGTACAACTATCAGACACAATTGAAATTAAGTTTGCATCGTCTCCATAGACACCGACTGCTTTTAAATTTTTTGATGTGATTTGAGGCTCTTCTGTACCACCTCCACATGAGACCATGAATAATGCCACCAACATTACTCCTAGGAATTTAACGAATTTTGTTTTCATAATGATGTGTTTTTAAATTATTTGCGGCAAAAGTATGTAAAAGCAATGACACTGCAATTTGTCTTTTTTTGTCTTTTTACAATCGCTTAATTTTCAATTTTAAACAATATGCTTATTAAAAAAAATATTACCTTTGTAGAACCATCTTTTAGATAAATTAATAAGTCTTAAATAAAATAATTATGAGAAAAAACTTTTTTATCATTGCATTAGCTGCTTTGTTTATGGCTTCATGTGGAAAGCCAACTGATGAAAAAGCAGCGACTTACGTTCCTCCACAAGAACTTGTACTTGAATCTGACATCATGACTCCAGAAGTGTTGTGGTCGATGAACCGCCTCGGCGAATATGCCGTCTCTCCTGACGGAAAATCTGTCGTTTACAACCTTACCTATTTCATTATAGAAGAAAACAAAAGCAAGACCGACATCTATGTCATCGATATTGACGGAAACAACAACAGATGTCTCACTCAATCATTTGCGAGCGAATACAGTCCAACATGGAATAACGACGGTTCTAAGATACTCTTCATGAGTGCAGCAAGCGGCGAGATGCAGGTCTGGGAGATGAATCCTGACGGCAGCGGCAGAAAACAAGTGTCTTTCGTTGAAGGCGGCATAGGCGGTTTCGAATATTCGCCTGATGAATCGCAGCTTCTTTATACAGCTGAAGTTAAACTTAAAGATAATGTAGCCGACATCTACCCTGACCTCCAGCTTTCTTCAGGAAGAATCAACAATGACTTGATGTATCGTCATTGGGATCAATGGGTTGACACTTACGGACATATCTTCATCACTGCCGACAATGGCAAGAACACCTTGGATATTATGGAAGGTGAAATGTGGGAAGCTCCTGTCAGACCATGGGGCGGCCTCGAACAAGTGGCATGGACCAAAGACGGACAAAACATCCTTTATTCTTGCAGAAAGAAAGTCGGCATGGATTATGCAACATCAACAAACACCGATATTTACAAATATAACATTGCGACAGGCGAATGCGTCAACCTCACAGAAGGCATGATGGGTTACGATATGAATGTCGCTGTTTCTCCACAAGGCGACAAAATCGCTTGGGAAAGCATGGAACGTGACGGTTACGAAGCCGACAAACAACGTCTCTTTGTCATGGATTTGAATACAGGCGAGAAAAAAGACTATTCAATAGGTTTCGACCAAAATGCTACAAACCTTCTCTGGGCTCCTGACGGACAATCAATTTACTTCATCAGCAACCTCCACGCAACAGAACAAATTTACGCTTTGAGCCTCGCAACAGGTTCTATCAGAAAGATAACAAACGGCAAACATAACTACATCTCCTTGGCTTGGGCAGGCGATAAATTAGTCGCTGGTCGTCAGTCGATGTCACGTCCAACAGAGTTATATCTCGTTGACCCACAAAGCGGTGATGCTACACAACTCACAAAAGTCAACGACAATATCTTCAACCAGCTCACAATGGGTAATGTTGAAGAACGCTGGGTTGAGACAACCGACGGCAAGAGAATGTTGACTTGGGTCATCTACCCTCCTCATTTCGACAAGAACAAGAAATATCCAGCAGTTCTCTTCTGCCAAGGCGGACCACAAAGTGCTGTAAGTCAGTTCTGGTCATATCGCTGGAACTTCCAGATGATGGCTGCTAATGATTATATCATCGTTGCTCCTAACAGAAGAGGTCTCCCAGGCTTCGGTCAGGAATGGTGTGAAGCCATCAGCGGCGACTACGGCGGACAATGTATGAAAGATTATCTCTCAGCTATCGACGCCATTGCAAAAGAGCCATTTGTTGATGAAAACAGACTCGGTGCAGCAGGCGCTAGCTTCGGCGGTTATTCAATATTCTGGCTGGCAGGACATCATGAAGGACGTTTCAAAGCCTTGATAGCACACGACGGTATGTTCAACTTCGAGTCACAATATCTTGAAACAGAAGAGATGTGGTTCGTCAACTGGGACCTCGGCGGACCATATTGGGACAAGGACAATCCGGTAGTACAATGGTCATACGCCAACTCACCACATAAATTCGTCGATAAATGGACTGCTCCTATCATGGTCATCCACGGCGGCATGGACTACAGAATCTGCTTCACACAAGGCATGCAGGCATATAACGCAGCCGTATTGAGAGGCATACCAGCAGAGTTCTTATACTTCCCAGATGAAAACCACTGGGTCCTCAAGGCACAAAACGGAATCTTGTGGCAAAGAAGATTCTTCAACTGGCTTGATAAGTATTTGAAGTAAAGACTACAAGACAACGAGACTACAAGTAAGTGGTCTCGTTTTTTTATTATTTTTCAACTTCCAACTATAATTTGTAAATCATTTGGGCGTTCCGGCGAAGCCGTCGGGCTTTCCGCTATATCTTTTTCCGCTGCGCTACAAAAGGATGCCGCTCCAATCCCTAACGCGAGACGAACTCTAGAAATTTAGAATTCTAAAATTTTAGAATTTTTTAGAATACTCTTCCCCCTAAATTCCTAACTAAAAAAAGACGCATCAACAATATATTGTTAATTTTTTCGGTATTGTCGACACGTCTCTCGTATATTTGCAAAGTTAAAATAACACAACAAAAATAATAAATTTGCAAATACAAAACCGTTCAAAAAGAAGGAAAAAGTATGGGAATAGTTGTACGTCTCTTGATAACATTAACATGTATATCGTGTGTAGA
>JAZQVL010000090.1:0-44767 GCA_045631805.1 Bacteroidales bacterium
ATGTATGTGTTCCATACGATGAACATTTCTGAGAAGTTGTAAGCTGGTTTGCCCATACGTAACAATTCAGCTTCAACGAATGATAATGTTGAATAACACCAGCAAGTACCTGCTGCGTTTTGGTCTTTCATTGATGTGATAGGAAGTCTTACTTCGTTAGAGAAGATCCAACCTTCTTTTTCAGGAGCTTGTTCAGCTTCTTGTGCATTTGCAACGCATGGCATAACGAGAGCTAATGCAGATGCTGCTAAGAATTTTTTGAAGTTCATAGTTTTTAATTTAAATGTTAATAAATATTATAATTCTAATTTGGTTTTCATTTCGTTTGTCAAGCCTTCTTTGTTGAGTGTGAAGAACATTGTGTGGAGACGTACGAAAGGAACAGAGCAGTACCAATAGCCGTCGTAGCCGTAGTTTTCACTCCAAGAGTTTTTGACTTTGTAGTATTTAGTTCCGTTTTGGTCGTAAGCGATGCCAACGATAAGCATGCTGTGGTCGTCTGTTGTCTGGCCGTTTTCGTATGCTTCTTGGTGCATTTCTTCTGTTACTTCTTTTTCAGGCATTACGCTTTCGAATTTGTATAATGAAGCTGTGATGTCAGCGTCGCTCATTTTCTTGTATTTCTTGACGTCAGATTGTCTGATTTTTTCTACGTCGTTTTCGAGGACGACGCCAACGCCTGCGTTGCGGCTGAAGCCTTTATCGCTGACGTCTTGAGCCCAACCTACAGTGTAGCCGCTGTTTAAAGCGTTGTCGAGTTCTGCCATCAATTCATCTAAAGGCATGTTGTAAGTCATTGTGTTTGCCCAGTTGTCTTGGATAGGCATGATGTAAGGTTTGTAGTTGGCGTGGTTTGTGAAAGCTCCTATTTGTACGTAGTCTTCAATATTGAGAGAATATTGTTCTGCGAATGATTTTGCATTGTATTCTTTGCCTTCGAATGTGAATGTCTCTGGTGTTTCGCCAAGATAAACGTTCAAGATTTCTTGAACCATAGCAGGCCAAGCCTTGCTGATTTTGCCGTTATGTTGTTTGTTGACGATCTTGCCGTATTCAGCGAGAACTGTGTGTAATTCGCCATGTTGATGTTTGTCGTCACCTAAAACGAGACCGTTGTAAGCTTCGTCTGTCATCATACCGTTTTCGTTGATAGCATATAAAACGTCAAATACTTCGCCGCCAGGACTGAAGTTGCAAACGCCTTGCATACGGACGTATTTCTCGAATTTGTTGGCGTAAGCCCAACGTACGAGGTACATTTCTGAGAGGTCGATTTCGGTGTTGTATTTTCTCATGATTTCAGCTTCAACCATAGCGAGGCCAGCAAAACACCAGCAAGTTCCTGATTGTGATTGGTTTTTGACTGATGTGTGAGGAACAACAACATCGTCTGTTATTTTATAAACACGCTCTTGAGCGAAGATAGCTGTAGGCAATGAAAGGATAAATGCCAATGCTAATAAAACGATAGATCTTGTACGATTCATTTTCTTTAATGTTTTGATTTTTTCAAATTATTAATGAATCGACAAAGATAAAAAAAATCTTGTTGTGAGACAAGATTTTTTTTTAGTGTTGTGATATAGAGACGCACGGCCGTGCGTCTCTAACGTTATTTTATTATTTTATGGATGCTTCCATCAATTTCAACGAAGTAAATTCCAGAATTGAAATCGCTCATATCTATGCTGATAGTTGATTGCTGACATATAGCGGTCAATAGCTTTACTCCAATGATGTTATATATATTAATTTCCTTAATATTCTCATTCACAGTGATATATAAAATATCATCGACAGGATTTGGATATATCTCGAATTTGTTTTCAAGTTCTTTTATTGAAACTCCTTTTAATTCGAAATTGAAAGCTTCTGATGGCAATGATTCGCCTACATCGCATCGTGTTACTACGGTGAAATAGTGTGAGCCTTCTTCGTCGAAGCCTTTGATGTATGATGTTTCTGTTGTTCTGAATAAGAAGCTTCCATCTAAATAGATGTCATATTCTTTAGCGTTGTCGGCTGCGTCCCAACTAAATGTGACTTTGAAGTTTTGGTCGAAACCTTCAGCGTCTTGTTCTATTTTAGCGTCGAGGTTAGTTGGTGAGAAACAAGGGTCTGGAGTTTCTATCATTGCGCATGACTCTTCTGAAAAAGCTGATATTTTGTCATCTTTTTTAGCTCTTACTCTGTAGCAGTATTCCATTCCCATTTGTATGCAACCGTCGCGATAAGTTGTTGATGTTGTTTCTGTCAACAACTCATTTCCTCGGTATAATCTGTATGCTGTGGCTCCTTCCACATCGCCCCATTTTATTTTTATTTCAGTGTCTTCGGCAGTCGCGTCAATGCTTTGTGGAGTGTCGATGTCGATGTTTGTTTTGCATAATGCAGGAACAGATGTTTTGTCGTCGTAGATTGCAACGACTTCAATGACATACAAGTCTTCTGTTATTGATAATGTGTGTGACATTTCATTTGTCTGTTCTGCGATTAATTCGCCATTAGCATATAAATTATATCCTGAAGGTGTAGCTTGTTGTGGAGCTTCCCAGCTGATTATTAATTCGTTATTGTCTTGTTCAGCGATAATGTTCTTTGCTGTGAGAGGATGTTCTGTGTATTCGTAGAGATAATGGCTGTTGAAAATTTCTTTTGTGTTATAATCTTGAATCCACATTGCCACTTCAAGGTCGTTTATTTCTTCTACGTTTGAATCGAATAAATTATAAGTGAATTCGAAATGTTCGCATTCGCCGGCATTCATGCTGATGGTGTTGCCGTCAGCGCTTTCGAGCATTTTCATCATGATATGTCGGAACTCATGTTCTCCGTTGCTGCTTGCGTTTTCTGTTGTTATCTTTTCATTTACAGAAATATAAAGTCTTACGTTATTTAAATCTACATAAGACAAGACGTCAGCTGTTACAGTAATGACTTTTCCGCTTGTTGTGAAAGCGCCTCTAATATCGACGAAAGCTGGTGTGTTGTATCTTTCATCCAAAGTCTCTTGTGACATTGTTGTTGATGTTTGTCTTCCGTCGAGGTAGATGTCGGGAACGCCATAAACGCCGTAATAGTTTTCTCTTGTTTTGCTGTCTTCTGTTGCGTAAGGGTCGCCTAATCCAGGGAAATCGACTGGATATTTAGTGTATGTGTATTTGCCTTGATTTTGGCTTGTGAATGTCGCCATGTGTTGGTTCACGCTTACGCAAGGATAGCATGTTGAACTGGAGAAATGTTCTATCATAGGTATTCTTTGAGCTTGTCCCAATGCCACGACGAAGTCTTTTTCCATTGTATTGTTGTCGGTATTGTCGTTGGTTCCGTTTACATTCAAGATGCTTACCGTTACATTATAATTGCCTGGTGTAAGGAATGTAGGTGTTTGGAAGGTGAATTCTGCTTCATCAAAAGTGTTTATCGATGTGTTGAAAGTCTCTGTTATTGTTTCAAAACCTTCTATTTCGTAGCTTGCTGTGAAGTTTTGCACCTCGTTGATTCCTAAGTTTTTCACGCAGAATGGTATTTCAGTGTTGCCTGCGCCAACCATATTAGGGATGTTGAGGCTCATCATTTTGAGTTCGATATTTTCTTGGGCTGTTATGACGAAGTCGTCGAAATACCAAGCGTCGAAATCGAACCATTGTCCGTTATAGAAGATACAGAAAATCACATTGTCTTTTCCCATGTCGGAAGTGACGAGGTTTATCTCTTCCGAATAATTTCCTGTTGTGTTATAACCTTTTGACCAACCTGTGTTCCATGTGTTGCCGTTATCGGATGAAGTGGCTATGCTTATTGTGTTTGTCGCTGTCGCGTAATTGTCGAAATATAGTTTTAAAGAGATTATCACGCCAGAAACACCAGTCAAATTGATAGGAGATGTTGCCATTCTTGACAAGCCGTTGAAAGAAGGCTGACAGGCGAATTTTAATTCGTTAGCCTGACCTCCGGCGTTATTGCTTGAAGATATTGTCCAGTTGCTGATGGCGGTTCCCGATGCGTTCCATCCTGATGGAAGCGAGCTGCCGTCGAAGCTCTCATTTAAAAGGATGTTGCTTTGTGCAAGGAGCATTGCTGAAAATAACAATGCCAATGTGAGTGAAAATATTTTCTTCATGGTTATGGATTAAAAATATAAAGCAGCAAAGTTAATACTTTACTGCTTTACAAATTACAAACTTAATATTTTTTATTGTTTGATGAATTTCTTTGTTATTTCGCCTTTTTCTGTTTGGATTTTAATGAAGTAAACACCGCTGTTGAAGTTGCTTAAATCGATGTTGCTATTGAAATCCTTTTCGCTGTAAACCAAAACGCCTACTATATTATATATGTTTATTCCGTTGATGTTTTCAGTTGTATTGATGTTGAGATAATTGTCGGCTGGGTTAGGATATACTTCAAATCTGTTAGCGTATTCTTCCAATGATACGTCTTGAATAATGACTGTAAAAGGTTCTGAGAAGTCAGATTCGCCGTTGGCGCAGACGGAATAAACTTTGTATTCGAATGAACCTTCAACATCAGAACCAGCGATATAATAGTTTGTTGTTGTCATTCCGAATTCTTGTCCGTTTACATAAACATAGTAAGCTTGAGCTCCGTCGGCGGCATCCCATGTCATTGTGACTTTATATACGAAGTCAGGATAACTTTCAACGTTCTTTTCTATTGTTGCTCCGAGGTTTGTAGGAGGCAAGCAAGGACCTTCATTGCCGCCGATTACAACATGAAGAGGATCTGTCATGTCAGATTCGCCGTCTTCGCATGAAGAAGTCACATTGTAAAATACTGTTGCAGGAGTGTCGTATCCTATTTCTACAGAAGGAGTTGTTGTGTATCCTTTCCAAATGCCGTTTTCATATATTGTGTATGAAGAAGCGTTTTCAAATGCGTCCCAAGAGAGTGTCACTTTGTATTTAAATCCGAAGCCAGGAACGTCTTCTTCAACGGTAGCTTGGAGGTTTGTTGGAGGCATACAAGGGTCAATCTTGACTGTTATGTATGGAGTTAATGGTGATTCGCCATCAGCGCAAACTGTTGCTACTGCGAATTGAAGTGTCATTGGGGATTCAAAACCAACTTCGTATGAATTGGATGTCACTGTTGTCAACTCATCATTGTTAAGGAAAACTTGATAACCTTCTGCGTTAGCAACAGCGTCCCAAGTGAGAGTGACTTTGTATTTGTATTCATATCCAGGAACATCTTCTTCAACGACGCCGCTGAGGTTAGAAGGTGTGAGACAAGGTGTCATTCCTTCTTGAATGACGACAGTGCATTTCTCTGATTGTTCAGAAGTGCTGCCGTCGCTGCAATGAGTCAAGACTGCGAATTGGAATACTGATTCAGTATTGGCTCCTGCTACGTAATAGAGACCGTCGGTATCGCCCAACCACATTCCGTTAGGATAATTGTCAGAATAAAAATAAAGTGAATAAAAGTCAGCACCATCTACAGCGTCCCAACTTAATGTGACTTTGTATTTGTAACCATAACCAGGAACGTCTTGTTCAATTTGTGATCTCAAGTTTGTCGGAGCGTCGCATGCTAAAACTTCAACATGAAGTGCAATTGCGAGTAGTAATGTGCATAATAATTGTAATGCTTTTTTCATAGTTTAATTTTTTTAGTTTAAATTTATTTTTGCAAAGATAATAAAAAAGACAAAAGATTAAAAGCTAAAAGCGAAAGTTTTTATTTGTTAAAGTAAAACTCTTCAAAACATGGAAATAAAAAAAGGGATTAAAGAATTTCTCTAATCCCTTTATATTATAGAACCTTAGTTTTTAAAGATTTAGAATTTTAAGATTTTCTTGACAACAAGGCCTTTTTCTGTATTTATCTTGATGATATAAAGTCCGCTGTTGTAATGTCTCATGTCAATATTCACGCTGTTGTCTTCGACATTGAGATTGTCAATCATGACACCTATGTTGTTGTATATTGTCATGTCTTTGATGCCATTGCCGCTGATTCTTACATGATCATTGGTTGGGTTTGGAGTGACGATAAAAGATGCTTCGAGTTCGCTGATGTCTTCACCATTGTACACTTCGCATGATTCTTCTGTCAACGCTGATTCGTAATTGTCGTAAACAGCTGACACTTGATAGCAATATTCGCCGTTGGTTTCTAAGACATCAACATATTCTGTTCCTTCGACGGTCGCCATCAATGAGCCGTTGCGATAAATGTTATATTTCTCGACGCCATCAACGCTTGTCCATGTTGCTGTGATTTCTTTGTTGTTTATCACTGTCTCAATGCTTTGAGGAGCTGCGAAATCTGACGAGAGAAGTTTCACTGTTTTTACTGATTGAGTCTCGCCATATAAGGCTTCAACTTCAACGGTGTAAAAATCTGTTGTGTTTTGTATGGTGTAGCTGAGTTCTGTTGTGTTGTTAGCTACTTTACTGTTGTTAACATATACATTATAACCTGTAGGGTTAGCGTTTTCGGCAGGGCTCCATCTTACGACGAGATTGTCTTCTTGTGTGATGTTGAGATATTTTACAGGATGAGGATGGTCGGTATATTCATAGAGATAACGGCTGTTGAAGATTTCCTTTGTCGTAGGGTCTTGAATCCATACTGCTACTTCAAGGTCGTTCATTTCTTCCATATTGGTTTCTGACATATCGCATGAATATTCGAAACGTTGATATTCGCCAGCTTTTATTGTTGTTGAGTTGCCTTCAGCACCGCCGAACATTTTCATAAGGATATGATGAAATTCTGTCTCGCCGTTTGTTCCTACGTTACCTGTTGTTGTCTTTTCATTTACAGTGATATAAGTCTTTACATCGTTGAGATCGACGTAAGACATCACGTCGGCTGTTAATGTGATGATGTTGCCTTCAACGTTGAAAGCGCCTCTGATGTCTGCGAAAGCAGGCACGCCATATCTTTGTAATAATTTGTTGTTTGTCACAGGCTGAGGTGTTCCGTTCGATACTTGGAGCTCAGAGTCGAGGAATATCTGTGGCACTGATGAAACGTTGTAGAACAGACATCTGTCGTAGCTGTCGCTGATGAAGTAAGGGTCGCCGGAGCCTGGCCAGTTAACAGAATATTTTGTGTAGGTGAACTTTCCTGGGTTGTTGTTGCATAAGTTGTACATCAATGAGTTTAACAATACGCAAGGAGCGCATGTGGAGCTGGAGAAATGTTCAATCATAGGGATTCTCTGTGTGTTGGAGATAGCTACGCTGAAATCTGCCGACTTGGAGTTGTTGTCCATATCGGAATCTTCATCCCATCCGTTCACTTTGTTGATGCTAAGGCTGATGTTATATGTGCCAGGAAGTAATGTCTCAACAGTATTGAAGGAAAGTGTGTTTTCTTCAAATGATGTCATATATACAGAGAATGATTCTGTTACAGCTTCTTGGTCGCCGATTTGGTAAGTGGCTTCGAACGATTGTATTGCAGTGCTGCCCATGTTCTGTACGTTGAAGTTGACTTTGAGAGGGCCTGAACCTATTCTTTCGCTTATGTTGATGCTGTTGACTTGTATGTCTAAATCGTCTTGAATCTTGACTTCAAAATCGTCGAAATACCAGTTGAGGAAGTTTGATGAAGAGCCTTCGAAATAGATGCAGAATAGCACGCCTTCGTAGCCCATGTCAGGTGTTGTTATCTTTTCTTCAATGCTGTATTGACCTGTCTGGTTATATGATTTTGACCATACATTATTCCAGGTGTAACCGTTTGTTGTTGATGTTGCGATGCCGATAGTGCTCATCGCTCCGCTGTAGTTTTCGAAATAATGTTTTAAAGTGATGACGATGTTCTGGACGCCTGTCAAATCTACTGGAGCTGATATGATGCGGTTGGTGCCAGAGAACTGAGGCGACCAGTTGAGACGTAATTCGTTAGCTTCGCCACCTGCGTTATTAGAAGCGCTGATGGTCCAGTTGCCCGCAGCTTGTCCGTCGGGTCCCATAGTGGTCCAGCCTTCTGGCATTGTCGCTGAATCAAACGACTCGTTGATGACGTGTGTGATAGGGTCTTGTGCAAATAATGCTACGGACAATAATAATGCTATTGTTAATAAAGTTATCTTTTTCATTTTTTATATTTTAGTGAGGGACAGAGGGACAGAGGGACTAGAGTATTTTCCATACCCTCTATTACCTCTATTACCTCTATACCTCTATACCTCTTATTCCTTAATAAATCTTTTTACTGATTGTCCATTTTCTGTTACGACTTTTATCAAATACATTCCGTTGCTGAGCTCGCTCACATTGATTGAGTTGCCGTTGTAGTTTGTAGTTTGATAAACTTGTACACCTAAAATGTTATAGATGCTTATTTCTTTAACGTTATCGCTGATGTTAAGATAGAGATGGCTGTCAGCAGGGTTAGGGTAGATGCCGAAGCTGATTTCGTTTTCAACGATTGAAGTCTGGCCTATTCTGTCGAAGATGCCTACTGATTCTTTGCCGTCTTCATATAAAGCTACTACTTCAACAGCATAATATCCATCAGCGTCGTCTATTGTATATGACATTTCGTTTGTTTCTTCCATTACAATCTCGTTATTGACTATTAAGTTGTAAGCGACAGGTGTGCCTTGTTCAGGAGCTTCCCATGAAACATTGATTTTATCGCCTTTTTCTAATTTGAGGTTTTGTGCCGGATAAGGATGGCTTGTATATTCATACATGAAATGGCTGTTGTAAACTTCTTTAGTTTGGTAGTTTTGAACCCATACAGAAACTTCGAGGTCGCTCAATTCTTCGACATGAGTTTGTGCCATATCGTAAGAATATTCAAAACGTTTCACTTCAAATTCGTTGAGGTCGAATGACTCGCCATGTACGCCGCTTAACATTTTCATCATGATGTGACGGAATTCTGTCTCTCCGTTATATTCAACATTATTCACAGTAGTTTTTTCGTTAGCTGTGACGAATAATTTTACATTTGATAAGTTGATGAATGACATGACGTCAACGATAACGTTGATGGTGCTTCCTTCGAGATTGAAGGCTCCTTTGATGTTAACGAAAGCTGGAACATCGCATCTTGTGTCTAATTGTTCTTGTGTTACGGCATTATATTCATTGTCTTTTCCGTCGAAGAATAATTGTGGAACGTAACCTACGTTGTAATAGTCGCTTCTTGTTCCAGCGTCGGCTGTATAATAATCATCGCCAGGACTTGGGAAGTTCATAGCGTATTTTGTGTAGGTGTATTTGCCAGGGTTGTTAGCTGTTAAGATGCTCATATTGCCGTTGAGCAATCCGCAGTTGGCGCATGTTGAACTTGAGAATTGTTCAAACATTGGGATTCTTTGTGTGCCGCCTACAGCAACGCCGAGAGCCTTTGTCAATGAGTTGTTTGTTGTGTTTTCGTCATCGCTGCCATTGACAGAAGTGATGCTGACTTTAACATTGTAAGAGCCTGGTTCTAAATATACTTTTTCGTCGAATGTGAATTTTTGAGTTCCGAATTTTGCGATGTCGGCATCGAATGATTCTGTTACAGTAATGCCATTGACTTCGTATTTAGCCTCGAAAGAAGTGATGTCGTTAGCGCCTGTGTTTTGTACTGTGAAGTTGATTCCAATTTTTCCGGAGACAACAACATCGTGCATATCAATGCTTTCGACTTTACCGTCGTTGTTTTCTATTGTCACTATTTCAAAGTCGTCGAAATACCAGCCGTTCATGTTGCTTGTGCTGCCTTGGAAATAGATGCAGAACATGACATTTGGTTTGCCCATGTCAGCTGTTGTTACATTTTCTATAACAGTATATTGTCCATCATCAGAATAAGTGTGTGTCCAAGCGCTGCTCCATGTGCTTCCGTTGGCTGATGTAGCGACGCCGAGAATGCAGCTTGTTGATTTCTTTTTGAAATAGTGTCTGAAAGAAACAGTAACGCTGCTCATGCCAGTGAGGTCGATAGGTTTTGTGATGATACGTGTTATACCGGCAGCTTGTGGAGTAGAGCTGAGCATCAATTCGTTAGCTTCTCCGCCAGCGTTGCTTGTTTCTGATATTTTCCAGTTGTCGGAACCTGTATCAGATACTGTCCATCCTTCTGGTAATTCAGTTGAGTCGAATGTCTCTCTCAAATGAATAGCTCTGTTTTGAGCAAAAATTGCTGTTGAAAGCAATAATGCGAATGCAAGTAGTAATGATTTTTTCATGATGTTTGATTTTTTATGTCACCGAGTCCCCAAGTCACCAAGATACATCTTTAGTTCCTCAGTTCCTTAGTTCCTCAGTTCCTTTATTCTATAACTATTTTCTTAATTAAATTTCCGTTTTCTGTTATAAGCTCAACGAAATAAACTCCGCTGTTGTAATTTGAAACATTTATTTCTATATCGTTTGAATTTGCTTCAATTTCATCAACTAAGATTCCTACATAATTATAAATCTTAACTGTTGATAGCTGACTGCCGATAGCTGACAGCTTAACGAAGTCGCTCGCTGGGTTAGGATATATCTCAATATTGTTTGAATATTCTTCAATTGATTCGCCAATGAGTGTAAACTCGAATGATTCTGACTGTTCCGACTCTCCGTTTTCACATACAGAAGCAACAGTGAAATAATGAGTTCCTTCTTCGTTGAAGCCTTTGACGAATGATGTTTCAGATGTTGTGTCTAATTTTTCGCCGTCTAAATAAACGACATATTCTTTAGCGTTTTCAGCTGTGTCCCAATTCATTGTGACTTTAAAGTTAAAATCGTAGCCTTCAGCGTCTTGTTCTATAGAAGCGTTGAGGTTGTCAGGAGCGTTACATATTATTTCTTCCTCTTCGCCGCCGAGGTCGATTGTTCCAGCGAGACCTACTGATTGTTTTTCGTTTTCATAGATGGCGATAACATTGACGGCTTTCAATCCGGCTACGCCATTGAGGTGATATGAGAGCTCTGTGGTGTTGTCGGCTTTTAATTCGCCGTTGATATAAATGTCATAACCGACAGCTGAGCCTTGTGAAGGAGCTTCCCATGTTATTTGTAAGCCTTCTTCGTTGTTGCCTTCAAGTTGAAGGTTTTCTGCTGGATAAGGATGGCTTGTGTATTCATACAAGAAATGGCTGTTGTAAATTTCGTAAGAGACGTAATCTTGAGCCCAGACAGCTACTTCCAAATCTGTTACTTCTTCCATGAAAGTGTTGCTCATATCGTAAGAGAACTCGAAGTGTTTTGTCTCGCCAACTTGGAAGCTTGTTGCGTTGCCTTCAGCGTCTTCTAACATTTTCATCATGATGTGATGGAATTCTGTTTCGCCGTTGTATCCGACATTTCCTGTTGTAGTCTTTTCATTTACAGATATATATATTCTTGTCTCAGGCATATTTACGAGAGCCATGACGTCGGCTGACACAGTGATGACATTACCTTCCATATTGAAAGCTCCTTTGATGTCGATGTAAGAAGGAGTGCTGAGACGTTGGTTGAGGAGATTTTGAGTGATGGCAGCGCCGCCTTGGTCGATGCCGTCGATGAAGAGCTGAGGAGCTCCTGTCACGTTATAATAACCTTTTCTTGTCAAGCCTTCTTCTGTGCAGTAGGCGTCGCCTTCGAGTGGCCAGTTCATGGCGTATTTTGTATATGTATATTTGCCAGGATTGTTTTCTGTCAATAATGCCATTGATTCGTTGACCATGACGCAAGGAGCGCATGTTGAACTTGAGAAGTGTTCAATCATAGGAGTTCTCTGTGCTGTTCCTATGGCTGCTTTTATCTCTTGTGTCGCAACGTTGTCGTAGGTGACATCTTCTACGCCGTTGACATTTAATATTGTTAATGTGATAGTGTAATTTCCAGGAGTTAAAGCTATAGGTTTGGTAAATACGAAATCAGCTTTTGTTGTGGAACTGAGGTTTGTTTGGAATGTTTCAACGACAGGTTCGTTATCATTTATTTGATAACTTGCTTCGAAAGAGCTGACGTTTTCAACGCCAATGTTTTGTACTTTGAAACCTACTTGATTGTCTTCGATGCCAACAATGTTAGGGAAGTTGACAGATAACATGCTGAGGTTGAGTTGGTCTAAGGTATAAACTTCAATATCGTCGAAGTACCAGCCGTTTATATTGTTAGAGTCGCCAGTGTAGAAGATACAGAATTTGACGCTGCTCTTTCCCATATCGACAGTGTTGACATTAGCAACAATGCTGTGCTGGCCTTGGTTTACTGTTGAATATGTGTTTTCCCAAGCTACATTCCATGTGTTGCCGTTGTCTGATGATGTTGCTACGCCCATTTGGTGAGGCACGTTTTGATAGTTGTCGAGGAATGCTTTGAATGAGAATATCACTTCGTTGACGCCAGTGAGATCGACGGCAGGAGAGACGAAGCGTGCTGTTCCGTTGAAGGCTGGTCTCCAGTAGAGTTTTATTTCGTTAGGTTCGCCGCCAGCTTGGTGTGTTGGCCATATCGACCAATTTTCTATTCCTGCACCTTCATAGGTCCAGTCGGTAGGAAGTTCGTCTGATTCAAAGAATTGTCTTAAGTACGAAACTCTGCTTTGTGCAAACATGGTTACAGAAAGCAATAAAGCCAAAGCTAAAAGTAAAGTTTTTCTCATTGATTTATTATAAATTAAAAACGCGCGCAAAGATAATAAAAAAGACAACAAGTCAACAAGTCAACAAGACAACAAGTTTTTTTTGAACTTTGGCTTTTGAACTTTTTTTAGTGATGGAGTAATGGAGTGATGAAGTAAATAGTGAAATTATTACATTACCTGAAATCCTGAATTACTCAACCCTGAAATCCAGAAATCCTTATAAAGGCTGGCATTACTTCTATTTTTAATCCGTTGTGTTCTATCAAACGTGATTGATTGAAAGTGATTATTTTACAATTTTTACAGCCAGTGACAGACGATGCAGTTTTCAAGCCTTCTATTTCTCTATTAATGTTAGATTCGTCTAAAGACCAGCAAACTTGTATAAGTTCTGATATTTCATTGCCACGTTGTACAACGAAATCACATTCGTTTCCATCTGAAAAATAATATATACGATCGTTTTCCGACATATTTCTTTTAATATCTAAAAAGACAATGTTTTCCAGTGCTTTTCCTTCGTCTTCGCTTTGTGATAGCAATACTGCATTACTCAATCCTATATCTGCTACATAGTATTTCGCAGAAATAGAACTCTCTTTGATTAATGATTTGGTATAATGTGGAACTTTATGAAATAAAAAAATGTTACATGCGTATTCAAGCCACAAATAAAGAGAATCTTTTGAAACCTTCAACCCCTGTGATTTTAATTCGTTGTAAATGTTATTGACACTTGTAGGTTTTGTAAGATTTAACATCACTCGTTTTAAAAAATAACGTATTACCTCAGGTGATGTTGTTATCTTGTAGTGTTCAATCAAATCGCGGAACAACATTGTGCTGAAATATGATTGAAGCGTTTTTATTTTTTCTGTGTAATTATTTGTGAGTACAACTTGTGGAAATCCTCCTTCTTTACAATATTTTTGAAATTCATTTGCTAAAATAGCAGTTCCGTCTTCTGTATATTTGTTTGCTTTTATTGATTTGAAGTCAAGATATTCTTGAAAACTTAATGTATACTCTCTATATTCATCAGGCCAACCTCTTAATGCTGAAGACATTTCTTCTGATAGCATTTTTGCGGTGCTGCCAGTAATGAATATGTTTTTACAATAGCTTTTATATATTCTAAGCACAAATAATTCCCAACCTTCAACCAATTGGATTTCATCGAAAAACATATATACATCTTTAAGACTTTGTCCAGGAAACATCTCTCTGTACGATTGAAGTATATCGTCCATATTTTCTGCTTTTAATGACATGAATCTCTCATCGTCGAATCCTATATATAAAATCCTTTCACGAGGAATACCTGATTTTAATAATTGGTTAATAGCAAGTCCAAGCAATGATGATTTTCCACAACGTCTAATTCCGGTTACAGTTACAATTCGTTCATTGTTTATTGGCAATTTTGTTTCTCTTTCAATTAAAGAAAATGGTATTTCCTCTTGGTGTAAGGCTATTATTGATTTGAATGTATTCTTTAGTTCCATAAATATTTTTTTTGCAAATATACATCTTTTCCTTTTCATAAGGAAAGATTTTTGTGTTTTTTTCCTTTTTATAAGGAAAGATCTTTTTTAAACCTCAAAACCTTAGAAAAAAAGGGACTAGAGGGACTAGAGGGACTAGAGGGACTAGAGGATTGAGAGTATCTCAACTCTATTCCCTTTAATCCCTCTCAACCCTTTAATCCCTCTACTCCCCGAAAATCTTCGTAATATCTTTAGCTTCTGTCTTTTTGATGATGGAGCTTCTGTATTTGCTGACGGTGTTTTCTCTTAGTTTCAGTATGTTGGCTATCTCTTTGACGCGTAACGAGAAGAACGACAGCATGCATACCGACAACTCAGTGTCAGTTAGTTCGGGATATGTCTTCTTCAGTTTGTCGAGAGCATCGGGATATACGGAGGTGAATTCTTTGAGTATCTCTTGATACATATTGTCTTTTTGCTCACGATATATCATCTGTACGTGCTGTTGTAGAGCGTTGCCTGCTATGTCTTTTTGCTTGTTGAGGTTTTTCTTGTTCCTTCTGAAGATATAGGTCAGTGATGCTACTGTCGTCACTGCGACTATCAATGATATTGTGACAATCAGTTTTCTTTTCTTTTTGTTTTTCTCCTCACGCAAGGTCTTGATTTTGGCGTCGCGTTCAGTTTTATAGTTGTTGTATATATTGCTTAGATATACTTCATCAGATAGTCTGCTGTTCTCTTTTTCTATGTATGGTTCATGATGTTTTCTGCAGAATTCCATGCTGTCGATATTGTTTTCCTCTTCATATATATCAGCCAAAATCTTAATTATGTAACATCGTGATACTTCGGGAATTTCATCGGTCTCAAAAACTTTCAATAAATAAGGCTTTGCCTTGTGTTCGTATGATGGAGTTACAGACATTAACATGCCTAATGTAACAGAGTCCCTTTTGGTGTCTAATCCGCGTCTATGTTTAAAAGCTATGATTTCATTTTCAATGATAAAAGATGAATCTTCTTTGTTTTCATTATAATAATATATTGTTGACAATGATGTTCTTGTTTTCAGATATGGTTCTATGTAATCAGAAGTCGTATCTATATAAGACTGAGCGTAATTGATGTAATATTTTACTAATTCATCATCGTCTCCTATTGTTGAATACGTCAGTGCTAAGTCGGCGGCTAAGGTTGCCATCATATTGGTGTCGATGGCATGTTCTTGATAGTAAAGGGCTTCTTTGCATGCATCCACTTGTGTGTTGAATCCCATCATTGAAAATGCAATCTGTGACAACTGATGATAGATCTTCGAGGTAAGACATATTTCGTCTTTAGTCATGTCTTCAGGAAGATATTCTATAATTCTGGCTGCCTCAATGAATTTATTGAAGGAGGAAATCAAACTGTCCTTTGGTGTTGTACCTTCTTCATGGTTGATTTTATTAAAGGCTTCTTCATAATAAGACAATGCGAGAAGGTATGTCTCCGAAGGTTCTTGAATTTTGCTTTTACAAGATATGAATGGTATTATAAAGATTATGATAGATAATATGCAGAAGAGCCTTTTCATAAAAATAAAATTTGCTTGCAAATATAGCAAAAATCCTATTTAACCCACTTTCCACTCTCCACTTCCTTAACTCCTAACTCCACACTCCTAACTCCTAACTTCCAAACGTATGTTCCACTTTGCCACCCCGAAGCATCTATTGAAGTAACGTCGTCTGTTATTTCTTCTTCGTGAATCTTTCTTCCGTTTATGTCATAAACCTGTAGAATCGCATTCCGTAATCCGCATCTGATATTCAAGACATCGCCTCCTGGGTTTGGATAAGCGACAGCGAGATGAAGATTATGAGCGTGGGCTTCTTCGATGTTGTCGGGATTGAAACCAAAAATCGTTGCTGGGAATTTGACAATTTTTTTAGTTATTAATGGTGAATATGGAACATTATAGCTATCGCAAACTATTATCACGCCTCCATCTTTAGTTGCTTTTATCATATCAACATCATCATGCATATTGTCATTATCTGAACCATAAAAATATGTCGCTATAGTATCCATTTCGGAATCAAGACGTTCTATAACGATCCAAGAATCACATTCTTCAAATTCCCCCAAATTCATGCTATATGCATAATATATTGAACCATCTTTTGCTATATCAGCAGCTTGCATTATCGCTTGACGGTCACGTGTTACATCTGTCCCTCTTACTATATAGTTCAATATAGTAATATCATCGCTTATATTATTCACATTATCATCCAATTCATATAACCTATTATCTTCATATTTATAATGATCGCAATATTCAGGATTAATAGTAGTAGAAGTGACAGCTAAATATGTAGTATTATGATCACTTCTTACGACCGATATATTTTGCAGTCTATGCCAACCAAGATTATAAATAGGCTGTTCTATATTTTTTACTTTTATATAATTAAAGTCTTTGTCGAAATATTCAACAGCACCATCATCTATTATATCTGTTTCTGCCACAAGATAATTTGCCCCATACAATGCATAAAATGAATCTGTTTGTATAATGTGATTTCTCCTAAATGAATCATGATATAAATTTTGTTTGTACATGATTAAATGCGCTTTCCTATTTATTATTTCTCCTTCAAAATTCATCCTCATAAATACTAATGAATCATTTAGAGTAGCATCGCTACTATTTTTTTTATGACTATCACACTTTAAATAAGCCGCTATTATATCTCCTTCATCTTCAAAAGCAGAAAATATATAAATATAACCGCTTATTTCATTTGGTAGAATTTCCCAAATCATACAATCCCTACACTCGGTGGTGTCAATAGGATAACTATACTCATGGCTCTCTTCTATGCTAAGGTCGTTGTTTAACTTATACAAACCGACAATGGCATCAGTAGGAGGATTGTCGTAATTTTTAAAATAGTTAAAATAAGTAGAGTCATGATCTGGACTATACGACATTAAGGCATATAAACTTCCATTTTTTTCAAAGAGGTATGGAGTATAGGACATTGTGTTATAACCTTCTTTGAAGAAAACTTCGCGTGCTATTTCTTCTCCTTTGGGAGAAAAAAGAGATACAGCAGGATGGCATGAATAGAAATCTCCCGCTCCGCTTTTGTAATACTCTATAGAAGCAACACATATATTCCCGTTGCTTAGTTCCTTGGCTTCAACAAAAGAAAAGCTTTTGTCATCATCAGCATAATAATTTAATGAGTATTCCCATTCCTGTGAAGAAGCATTGTTGCCAAATAATAAAACCAATGCTAAAAGTGCTAAAGTTTTTTTCATGATTAATTATTTATTTTGTTAGAAACTCAAAACCTCAGAATCTCAGAAGAACCATAAACCTTAAACTTTAAACCAGAACTCCTGAATTCTTGTCTATAAATTTAGTGAAAAAAAACTATTTGATGTGGAAGACATCTGTTTTCCATATTATTTTTATTGGTATTGCAGATACTCAATGTATTACGGAGTGGTTTTCCATATTCGGCATTTGTATGCTGGGATGAAGATATTGATTTCTCGGGTGAAAAATCATGGCGTTTTAAGGAAAAAACAACGAAATCTTTGTGAGTTAGGAATTACTGTAGAGACGCGTCAATGTAACCTTAAAAATAAACACACATTGAAGCGTCTATTTAATTAGGAATGTGGAATTAGGAATGTGGAATTAGGAATTAGGAATGTTTTTTTTGAACCATTGAACTCTGAACTTTCGCCATTAGTCTTTCGCCATTAGTCAATTTCTCTTGGGCGTTCAGGTCATAATTGCAGGCATTCCGAGCTATGCTCTCCATACCTGCCTATTTTCTTTCGTCCCTATCGGGACATATTTAATTCCTCAATTCCTTAGTTCCTCAGTTCCTTAGTTCCATTCAAAAAGTTCTTATCTCTTAAGAACTTTTTGAACAACGTTTCCGTTTTCTGTCTCAACGTTAAAGAAATAAACTCCTGCCTTATATCCTGAAATGTTTATCTCTACTTCATTAGCATTGACTTCAATCTCTTCAATCATCATTCCTAAACAGTTGTAAACCTTAACTGCTGATAGCTGACTGCCGATAGCTGACAACTTAACAAAGTCTCTCGCTGGGTTAGGGTAGATGTTGATATTGTCTCTTAATATCTCTTCTACGTTGTCTCCTGCTACGATGATTTTTGCTACTGCTACTGATGTCATTCCTTCTGCATAAACAGCGACTACTTCCGCTGTCTTATGTGTCTGGTTAGCATCGGTTTTGATATATTCCAATGCGTTGACGTTTTCAGCTTCTAACTCTCCGTTGATATAAACGTTATATCCTGTTGGGTTGCCTGTTTCTGGTGCGCTCCAGCTTATCTTGAGGTTGCTGCCGTTTATCTCAGCCTTCATATTTCCAATAGGATAAACATGTTCGTTGTTTTCGTATGCGTAATGGCTGTTGTAAATCTCTTTTGTCTCGTAATTCTGTAACCATAATGCTACTTCCAAATCGTTCATCTCTTCAACAAATGTTGATGACATATCGAATGAGAATTCAAGGTGTTGATATTCGCCAGCATTGATATTCATAGAGTTGCCTTCGGCGTCTTCCAACATCTTCATCATGACATGATGGAATTCTGTTTCGCCGTTTGAAGCAACATTGCCTGTTGTTGTTGTCTCATTTACAGTGATGAAGGCTTTTACGTTTTCCATGT
Source organism: Bacteroidales bacterium (assembly GCA_045631805.1). Classification (GTDB taxonomy): domain Bacteria; phylum Bacteroidota; class Bacteroidia; order Bacteroidales; family F082; genus Limimorpha. The sequence continues at coordinate 18,747 of JAZQVL010000090.1, forward strand.
CAAAATATGACATGAAGTCGGCTTTTATATTGATAGTGTTGCCTTCAATATTGAAAGTTCCTCTTATGTCTGCGAATGCAGGATCGTTGTAGCTCGCTGTGAAATTGTCTTCTGATATTGCGTTATATCCTTGGTCGATGCCATTAAGGAAGGTTTGAGGTACGCCTAACACATTATAATATGTCATTCTTGCTCCGCCTTCTGCTGTGAAATAAGGGTCGCCCAAGCCTGGACCGTTGGATGTATATTTTGTGTAAGTGTATTGTCCTTCATGGTTTTCGGTTAGAGTTGCCATCTGAGTGTTGACGGTTACACAAGGTCCGCATGTTGAGCTTGAGAAGTGTTCAATCATAGGAGTTCTTTGTGTCTGGCTCAATGCTGAAGCTATTTCTTTGCTTAAAACGACGTCGGTGAGCTCATCGTCGCTGTCGTTCAATTTGGATATTTCTATGGTAAGGTCATAGCTTTCTCCAGGAGCGAAATTGTATTTTGTGCTGAATGTGAATTCTTTTGATTCCATAGAAGGGACGTTGGAGAAGAATGTCTGTTGTTCAGTCTCGCCGTTTATTGTATAACTTGCGACGAGAGATTCTATCGCGCTGCTGCCTGAATTCTTCACGGTGAAACTGATAGGACGAAGTCCGAATTTCACGTTGTTAGGCACGTCGATGCTTGTGAGTTCCACGCTGAGGTCTTCAACGGTGTAAATCTCGAAATCGTCGAAATACCAAGAACTGATGTGGTTTGAATTGCCTTCGAAGTAGAAGCAGAATTTGACGCTGCTTTTTCCCATGTCGGGACTTGTGATGTTTTCGAGTACAGTGTATTGTCCGTTTTCACTATATTGCTCCGACCATACTGTGTTCCATGTGTTGCCGTTGTCGGATGATGTAGCAACGCCTACAGTAGCGGTATGGCTGCCGAAGAATGAAGGATAATGCTTCAAAGACATGATGGCGGAAGATACTTCACTTAAATCGACGGCAGGAGATACGAAACGAGCTATGCCGTTGAAAGGAGGTGTCCATTGAAGATGGAGTTCGTTTGGCTTGCCGCCAGCGATATTACTTGTGGAAATGTACCAGTTGTTGGTGCCGTTGCCCATTTTTGTCCATCCTTGAGGCAGTGAGCTGCCGTCAAAACCTTCGTTGATGATGTAAACGTTTTCTTGTGAAAATACTGATAAAGAAAACAATAACGCTAAAGCTAAGAGTAAAGTTCTTCTCATTGATTTATTAAATTTAAAACGAGGCAAAGATATAAAAAAAGACTACAAGTCAACAAGACTACAAGACTACAAGTTTTTTTTAATTAGGAATTAGGAGTTGAGGAATGATTTTTTTGAACCATTAAACCTGAGTTCCTGAAATCCTAAAAAAGTTCTGAGATTCTGAGATTTTGAATTTCTGAGTTTCTCTTTCTTGGGCGTTCCGGCTTTGCCGTCGGGCTTTCCGCTATATCTTTTCTCGCCTCCAGCTTCCGTCTCCGCCTCCAGCTTCCGCCTCCAAAAGGATGCCGCTCCAATCCCTAACGCTGAGGGGCTGCGAGTAATGAATTGCAATCTATGGACAAAACTGCCACATCTCTAGTTCCTCTTTCCCTCATACTCATCTTTCACATATTCATAGAAATGAGCGTATGCAGTGCTCATATAAGGCACTATCCATATTAAGCCTATGCCGAGGGTGATGATTCCGAGGAGTATCCATCCGATGAATGAAAGTCCCAAGCAGAACAGTTCCCACTTGTGTCCGTCCATCATCTCCATACTGCGTTTGATGCATTCCTCGCTTGATAGTTCTGGATTGTCTTTAACGATATAGAAAGACATACTGTACGACAAGGCTTTGATTATGCCAGGAACTATAAGCAAAAGCAACCATAAAAAGGTATAAATACCTACTAAAAGACCTGTAAGCAATACTCGTCCATAGTTTTTAAAACCATAGAAAATTCCTTCTATCTTTACGTTTTCTCTTGTGCGCGCATATTCAAGAAATGATATGTCATAGCCATATTGCATTGGTAAAAGAACAAAAATACTTAATAGACCACCTACAAGATCATCCATTATTCCTAAAGCACTTAATGCACCTGATATGATCATATACATAAATGTAAACAATGCTGCTTGTCCCCATTTGCCTTTAAGTTCTGACCATGCTGTATCTCTAAAATATTTTGCATTCATTTTCATAATTTTTTTAGGTTTATTAATGATTGATAAAAAATAATGGAGTGACAAAGTATTCACTCCATCACTCCATTACTTCATAATTTCATTACTATTTTAAAGTTTCACAACCTTACGTGTAGCTGTTCCGTTTTCTGTGTTAACTTGAACGAAATAGATACCAGTGTTGTAGTCGCTCATGTTGATTTCAACTTCGTTGCCTACAACTTCGATTTTTTCAACCAATACGCCAACGCTGTTGTAAACGCTGATTTCGTTGATGCTGTTGCCTTGGATCATGACAACATCCTTAACTGGGTTAGGGTAGATGTTGAAATTATTGTTGAGCTCTTCGATAGAAGTAACTTCGAAATTGAATGGTTCAGATTGTTCTGATTCTCCATTTTCACATACGGAAGCTACTGTGAAATAGTGTGAGCCCGTTTCATTGAAGCCTGTGATGCAAGCTAAATCTGTTGTTGTGGTCAATATCTCTCCGTCGAGATAAACGACATATTCATTAGCATTATCTGCAGCGTTCCATGTCAAAGTAACTTTATATGTATGGTCGAAATCATAAGCATCTACGTCTACTGTAGCGTTGAGATTTGTTGGTGCTGGACAAGGTGTTTCGTCATTGCCTGCTACTGATGATGTGACAGTAGGAACTGATGTCTTGTCGCCATACAAAGCTGTTACTTCAGCGATTTGAATGCCTGATGCATTTGCTATAGTGTATGATAAGTTTGTTGTGTTAGCTTCAACAACTTCACCATTGACTTTTACCATATAACCAGTTGGTGTTCCAGCTTCAGGAGCTTCCCATGTAACGACATAGCCGTTGCCGTTTTCTGTCATTTGGTGATTTTGAACAGGATAGCAGTGGTTTGTGTATTCGTATGCGAAGTGGCTGTTATAAACTTCTTTGCTGTTATAGTCTTGTAACCATAATGCTACTTCTAAGTCGTTCATATCTTCAACGTTTGTTGATGACAAGTCGAAGGAGAATTCAAGACGTTGATATTCGCCGGCGTTGATTGTCATTTCGTTACCATCGGCACTTCCTAACATTTTCATCATAACGTGATGAAATTCTGTTTCGCCGTTGCTGCCTACGTTGCCTGTTGTTACTTTTTCGTTAACAGCAATGAAAGCTTTAACGTTCTCCATTTTTACGTATGACATGAAGTCGGCTGTAACGTTGATAGTGTTGCCTTCAACATTGAAAGCACCTCTAATGTCAGCGTATGCTGGAATTTCTAAACATTGAAGAAAAACATTTTCAGTTATGGCAGCATAACCTTGGCTTGCGCCATCGAGGAATACCATAGGCACGCCGTCAACGCCGTAGTAGAATCTTCTTGTTCCGCCTTCTTCTGTGTAATATGGGTCACCTGTACCAGGCCAGTTCATTTGGTATTTAACGTAAGCGAATTGATCAAGGTATTTGTTGGTGAGTTGATTCATGGCGTAATTGACAGAGGCACATGGTCCGCATGTTGAACTTGAGAAGTGTTCAATCATAGGTGTTCTGTTTGTGTTGCTCATGGCAACGAAAAATTTCTTTGTTAAATTGTTATTAGTGTCGTCGTCGTCAGTTGTATTGTTGACATTTATAATATCTATAGGTAAGTTATATGTGCCAGGATTTAATGTGATTGATTCTGAGAATGTGAATTGTTTTTTCTCCATTGGAGCAAGGTTCGCTGTGAATGTTTCTTCCTCCATTGTGCCGCTGTTGTCATCGTTGCCGCTAATGTCTAAGAATTCAGCTGTGAAAGATTCTATTGTGGTGAGACCTATGTTTTGTACAGTGAAAGTGATGTCGAGTTCGCCTTTATCCATTATAGTTGGAATGTCGACGCTAACCAATCTGAGGTCGAGGTTTTCTAATGTGAAGACTTCGATGTCGTCGAAATACCAGTTGTTGATGTTGTATGAATCACCGCTGAAATAGATACATATTTTAACATTGTTTTTACCCATATCAGTTGTAGAAATGATTTCACTTACAGAATATTGTCCTGATGTAGAATAGTTTTGTTCCCATGCTGAGTTCCAGTTTGTTCCATCAGATGATGTAGCGATACCGATAGCACTTGTGCCGCCATAATTGTCGAAATAGTGTTTGAAAGATACAGCAAGACTTTCAACATTTGTAAGATCTACTGCTGGTGAAACGAAACGAGAGATGCCATTGAATTGTGGACTCCAATAGAGCAATAATTCGTTTGCTTCGCCGCCAGCTTTGTTGCTCTGTGAGATTGACCAGTTGCTGGTTCCGCTTCCTGCCAAAGTCCATCCTGAAGGTATTGATGAATCGTCAAATGATTCATTAACAAGACTTGCTCTGTTTTGTGCAAACATTGCTGTTGAGAGCAATAAAACGAGTGCTAAAAGTAAATTTTTTCTCATAATGTATAATTTTAATTAGATGTATTTTTTATACCGCAAATATTGTAATTTAAATTCAAAAAAACAAGAGTTTTTTGGGGAAAGTTTTGGGGAGATGAGGAACTGAGGAGCTGAGGGACTTGAGGGACTTGAGGGACTTGAGGGACTTGAGGGAGCTGAACTCCATTACTGCATTACTAAAAAAAAGAGCACTGCTTATAATAGCAGCGCTCTTGCTTGTAGTCTTGTAGTCTTATCAAAGCTTAACAACCTTACGGCTTACAACATTTTCGTTTGATTCAACTTGGATGAAGTAAACGCCTGTGTTATATTCGCTCATGTTGATTTCAACTTCGTTGCTTCTTACTTCAACTTTTTCAACTAAAACGCCGATGCTGTTGTAAACGCTTACGCTGTTGATGTTTTCACCGTTAACTTTAACAACGTCTTTAACTGGGTTAGGATAGATGTTCAAGTTAGCATTAGCTTCGTTTTCCATTACGTTAACGTCGTCTGAATGGAATTTCTTAACAACGCTAACGGATGTTTTGCCACCTTCGTATAATGCTATTACTTCAACCATCAATAATTGTTTGCTTGATTCGTAGCTGACAGATGTTGCTGAAGTGTTGCCTTCAACTAATGAGCCGTCAACATAAACTTTATAACCTGTTGGAGTTCCTTGTTCTGGAGCGTCCCATGCAAATGTTCTTGTACCTTTTGCTGATGTTGTTTCTCTCAAGTTTTGAACAGGATAGCAGTGTGAAGCGTATTCGTAAGCGTATTTGCTGTTATAAACTTCTTTGTTGCCTAAGTTTTGTAACCATAAAGAAACTTCGAGGTCGTTCATATCTTCAACGTGTGTTGATGACATATCGAATGAGAATTCGAGTCTTTGGTATTCGCCAGGATTGATGTTGATAGTGTTGCCGTTAGCGTTTTCTAACATTTTCATCATAACATGGTTGAATGATGTTTCACCGTTGCTGCCAACGTTGCCTGTTGTAACTTTTTCGTTTACAGTGATGAAAGCTGAAACGTTTTCTAATTTAACGTATGACATGAAGTCGGCTATTACGTTGATTGTGTTGCCTTCAACATTGAAAGCGCCTCTGATGTTAGTGTAAGCAGGTTTGCTGTTTTCGATGTCTAACATGTTTTGTGCCATGTTTGTGTTAACATATTCACCGTTGAAGAAAACTGTTGGAACAGCGTCGCAAGCGTAGTAAGCTCTTCTAATGCCACCTTCTTCTGTGTAATATGGGTCACCTGTGCCAGGCCAGTTCATTTGATATTTTGTATAAGTGAATTTGCCAGGGTTGTTTGTTGTGAGTTGGCTCATTGTGTAGTTGACAGAAACACATGGTCCGCAAGTTGAACTTGTGAAGTGTTCAATCATTGTTACTCTTTGTGAGCTGCCCCATGCTGCGAAGACGTTTTTATCTAATGTGTTGTTGTTTGCGTCGCCATCTGTTTCGCCGTTAACGCTTGTGATTTCAACATTGATGTTATAATATTCATCTTGTGGTTGAGCTAAGAATGTAGCGTTGCTTAAGTAGCTGAATGCTATTTGTCTTGTTTCAAATGGAGCTAATGTTTGGTCGATAGTTGCTACAACTGCTTCGTCCCAGCCTGTAACGTTAACTGATGCTTCGAAGAAGCTGACGATTGTCTTACCAACGTTTTGTACAGTGAAAACGAGTTCTGTTTCGCCTGTAGGGATGATTTCTGGAGTGTCGATGCTGACGAGTTTAATATCAAGTTCTTCTTGTGTGAAGATTTCAAAGTCGTCGAAGCTCCAGCTGTTGATGTTGTATGAGTTACCTTCGTAGAACAAGCAGAATAAAACGCTGCTCTTGCCCATATCAGGAGTTGAGATGGTTTGGTTAAGAGCTGCACCGCCTGTCATGCTGTATGTTTGTTCCCAGCCTGTGTTCCATGTGTTGCCGCCGTCTGATGATGTAGCGATACCGATTTTGCTGTCACCACCGTAGTTGTCGAGATAATGTCTGAATGAAACGACAACTTCATCAACGCCTGTCAAATCAACAGGATTCATAACGATACGTGAAACACCGTTGAAACTTGGGTTGTAGTACAAGTACAATTCATTTGGTGTACCGCCAGCATTGTTTGTTGATGAAATTGACCAGCTGCCGTTACCTAATCCTTGGATTGACCATCCAGCAGGAAAATCGCTGCCGTTAAATGATTCTTGGATGAGTCCTGCTCTGTTTTGTGCAAACATTGCTGTTGAAAGCAATAATGCTAATGTAAATAGTAAAGTTTTTCTCATAATTTAAATTTATTAAAGTGAAAATTGAAAGCGCAAAGATATATTATTTTTTAATATAATAAAGGGACATGGTGAAAAAAATAAGGCTTGAATTTCAGATGAAAAAATCCTTGTTCAAACCTTATTTTTTACCAATTTCAATTATAAAACCTGAATTTATAAAATGCTTTATTCAACGATAATTTTCTTTGTTATCTCGCCGTTTTCAGTTTGTATGTTGATGAAATAAATTCCTGTGTTATAATCTGAGGTATTGATTTCTATTTCGTCATTGCTCGCTTCTATTACATCAATTAAGATTCCTAAATAATTATATATCTTAACTGTCTTGAACTCTGTGCATTGAGCTTTTATTTTGACGAAATCTTTCGCTGGATTAGGGTAGATGCTTAATGAAATTTCTTCGTTTTCATTGATATTGACCCAATTGCTGATAATGATATTCAATGCGCCTACTGATGTCATTTCGTTTTCATAAACTGCTACTACTTCTGCAATGTGTGTTTTGCCGTCTAAAACGTCTTCGTTGAAATCAGTGGTAGAATATGTTAATCCTGTATGGTTTTCTTTTATCAGTTCTCCGTCGATGTAGATGTTGTATCCTGTTGGTGTGCCTTGTTCCGGAGCTTCCCATTGAAGTGATAATGTGCTGAGGTCGTCGCTTATTCCGGCCATCATATTTCTGACAGGGTAGCAGTGCTCGGTATATTCGTAGGCGAAATGGCTGTTGTAAATCTCTCCAGTCACATAATTCTGTAACCATAAAGAGACTTCAAGGTCGTTCATTTCCTCAACGTTTGTTGATGACATGTCGTAAGTGAACTCCAATCTTTGATATTCGCCTGCGTTGATGTTCATCACGTTGCCTGTAGGTGAGTCTAAGGCTTTCATGAAGATATGACGGAATTCTGTCTCTCCGTTTGAACCAACATTACCTGTTGTGACTTTCTCGTTGACAGTAACGAAAGCTCTGACATTTTCCATTTTGATATATGACATGAAGTCGGCAGTGATATTGATGACGTTGCCTTCAACATTGAAAGCTCCTCTTACATTGGCGACGGAAGGTGTTTCGTAACTTGCATCCAAAGCTTCTTGTGTCACGATGGTGTATTCTTGCCAGATGCCGTCGAGGTATAACATAGGAACAGCGTCAACTTGATAATATCCAGCTCTTCCAGCGACTTCGTTGAAATAATAAGGGTCGCCTATGCCTGGGAAGTTGACCGGATATTTGGTGTATGTGTATCGTCCCGGATTGGCATTGGTTATTTCTAACATCATGGCGTTGGCATTGACGCAAGGTCCGCATGTTGAACTTGAGAAATGTTCTATCATAGGAATCTTCTGAGCATAACCCATACCGACATTCAAATCTTTTTCCATATAATTGTTGTCAGCATCGCTGTCTGTTGCTCCGTTCACACTGACGATTTCAATCGGCATGACGTATGTTCCTGGTGAAAGGAAAATGCTCTCCGAGAATGTGAGTTCTTGTTTTTCTAAAGATTCTATATTAACGTCAAAATTCTGTGATATCACATTCTCATCGTTGAAAAAGTCGACGAATGTCGCTTCTATTGTTTCTATTGTCGTTGCTCCCATATTTTGTACGGTGAATGAAATTTCATTGTATCCGTAGTTTATCATTTCCGGTACATCGATGCTGACTATTTCCAAGTCGAGATTGTCTTGTGTGCTGATTTGAAAATCATCGAAATACCAACCGTTCATTGTGTATGAAGCGCCCTCAAAGAAGATAGAAAACATTACGTTTTCTTTTCCCATATCAGGAGTTGAGATGAGCTGATACACTTCGTAGCTTCCTGTTGTTCCGAAAGTTTCTGACCAACCGACATTCCATGTGCTGCCGTTGTCGGATGATGTGGCGATGCCGAGTGTGTATTCGTTGATTTGGTTATCTAAATAATGTTTAAAGTTGACCACGACTTCATTGACGTTGCTGAGGTTGATAGGCTTTGTTATCACTCTTGAGCTGCCTGTCAAAATTGGCCACCATGATAAGCAAAGTTCGTTGGCTGAGCCGCCTGCGTTATTGGTCTGAGAAATGACCCAGTTTTCTGCGCCTGTTTCTGAAGTCGTCCATCCTTCAGGAAGAGATGTAGAATCAAAAGTCTCGTTCAATAAAATCGCTCTGTTTTGAGCGAACATAATCGTAGAAAACAATAATGCAATAGTAAGTAGTATAGCTTTTTTCATAATATTTTTTTATTAGAAATTCAGAAAAAGAGGAATAGAGTTAAAGAGGGACTATAGGGACAGAGTTAAGATACTCTCAACTCTTTAGCCCCTATAGTCCCTCTTATCCTTCAAAAATTCTTATTTCTTAACAACCTTCTTTACAAGGTTTCCGTTTTCTGTCTGAACGTTAACGAAATAAATTCCAGTGTTGTATTCTGAAGTATTGATTTCAACTTTGTTAGCATTGACTTCCATTTCTTCAACTAACATTCCTAAGCAGTTGTAAACTTTTACTGAATTGATGTTGTAGTTAGCAGAAATCTTTACAAAGTCGTTTGCTGGGTTAGGATAAACGCTGATATTGTTTTCTGTTATTTCGCTGACGTTAGTTCCTTTTGTGACAAGAACAGCAGAACCAACAGAAGTTCCATTTTCATATACTGCAACTACTTCAACAATATGTTGGTTGCCGTCTTCTAAATAATCGATGGTTTCACTGCTTCCGCCTGAATATGATGTTTCAGTATAGTTTTCTTCAATCAATTCACCATCGAGGTAGATATTATATCCTATAGGATTAGCTTTTTCTGGTTTGTTCCAATTAATACTAAATGTTACATAATCACCATCAATTACAGCTGACAAATCTTCAACAGCGTATAAGTGTTCTGTGTATTCCATAGCGAACTTGCTGTTATAGACTTCTTTATTTGTTTGATTTTGTAACCATATTGCAACTTCCAAGTCGTTCATATCTTCAACGTGTGTTGATGACATATCGAAGGTGTATTCGAAATGTTTGATTTCACCTGCGTTGATAGTGATTGTTTCGCCTTGTGCTGAAGGTAACATTTTCATTGAGATGTGGTGGAATTGTGTTTCGCCGTTAGAACCGATATTGCCGATTGTAGTTTTTTCGTTGATAGATATATAAGCCTTAGCGTTGTAGATGTCGGAGTAAGCCATGAAGTCGGCTACTACATTGATGTTGTTGCCTTCAACGGTGAAAGCTCCTTGTACGTTGACGAATGATGTTTGGCTTAAACTATTGTCTAAATCCAATTGAGTTTGAGGAGCTAATGTTGATTTGCCGTCTAAGAACATCATAGGAACAGCGTTAACACCATAATAACTTCTTCTTGTTCCACATTCGTTAGTGTAATATGGGTCACCGGTTCCAGGACCGTTCATAGGATATTTGACGTAAGCGAATTTGCCTTCGTTGGCAGCTGTGAGTACTTCCATGTCTTCATTGACGAAAACACAAGGGAAACATGTTGAACTTGAGAAGTGTTCGATGAAAGGAGTTCTTCCGACTGTTCCGTAAGCTACTTTTACGTCTTTTGAAACAGAGTTGTTGTTCATGTCTTGGTCTTCATTTCCATTGACTTTGTCAACGTTAAGAATGATTGTATATTCGCCAGGGAATAAAGAGACAGGAACTTCAAAAGTGAATTGTTTTGATTCGTATGATTCTATCTCTGTTTGGAATGTTTCTGTTACAGGTGTAGTAGTATCTTTTACCTGATAGCTTGCTTCGATAGATTCAACTTTTTCTGTGCCGAGGTTTGTTACAGTGAATTTGACTTCTGACTTGCCGACGCCTAAGTTTTCAGTAATATCTAAGCTTGATACGTTGATGTCGTTTTCTTCTTGAGAATAAATCAAGAAATCGTCGAAGCTCCAGTAGTTGATGTCGTATGAGTTTCCTTGGAAATAGAGAGCGATCATGACATTTTCTTTGCCCATATCGCTTGTTGTTATAAGAAGGTTTTCAACGAATTTGCCTGTCTCGCTGAAAGTCTTTGACCATCCGCTGTTCCATGTGGTGCCGCCGTCTGATGATGTAGCGATACCGATTGTTGATTCGTTAGAATAATTTTCGTAATAATGTTTGAATGACATAACGAATGCTGGGATGCCTGTCAAGTCGAATGTACCCATTGAGAGGTATGATGTTCCTTCAAATTGTGGTTCCCAGAAGAATTCCATTTCCCATGGTGTACCGCCAGCTCTGTTGGTGTTCTGTACTGTCCAGCTGTTGGTGCCGCCGCCATAGACTGCCCATCCTGAAGGCATGCCTGATACGATGAATGACTCACTCAAAAGGATTGCTTTGTTTTGTGCAAACATTGCTGTTGAAAGCAATAATGCGATTGTAAGTAGTAAAGTTTTTTTCATGATGATTTGATTTTGAAAGACACAATGACTCAAAGACATAAAGACACAGAGCTTTATTCTTTGCGTCTTTGTGTCTTTGCGACTCTGCGACTTTAGTTTTTAATTATTCTTTTAATTATATTTCCGTTTTCTGTGTTGATTTCAACGAAATAAATGCCGCTGTTGTAATTTGAGACATTGATTTCCATTTCGTTGGAGTTTGCTTCAATTTCATCAATTAAGATTCCTAAATAATTGTATATCTTGATTGCTGAAAAAATTGAACCATGAGATGTTATCATGACGAAGTCTTTCGTTGGATTAGGATAAATCTCGAATTTGTTTTCTATTTCGTTGATAGATTCGCCTTTGACTTCAAATTCAAAAGCTTCTGATTGTTCTGACTCGCCGTTTTCACAAACTGAAGCAACAGTGAAAGAGTGAGTTCCTTCTTCATCGAAGCCTTTTACAAAAGAATTTTCTGTTGTAGAATCCAACATTTCGCCATCTAAATAAATAATGTAGCTATTGGCATTGCTGAGTTTGTCCCAAGTCATGGTGACTTTGAAATTATAATCGAAGCCTTCAGCATTTTGTTCAATAGTAGCGTTGAGGTTGGTAGGAGCGTCGCAAGGTTTTTCTCCCACTTGAGCGCAAGCTTCTTCTGAGAAACCTGAGAAATTGCCGTCGCCGCAATATGTTCTTACATTATAACAATAGTTTACACCTAATTCAATATTGTTGTCGGTATATTCTGTAGATGATGTTGTTGTCAATAATGTTCCGTTACGATACAATTGATATTCTTCTGCGCTTTCAATATAATCCCATGAAATGTTAATGCTTTGTGTTGATTCGTTGCCTGTCACTGAGATGTTTTGTGGAGCTTCGCAGCTTGATACGAAGTTTGTTGCGCCAATAGATTTGATGTTGCCATAAACAGCGATGACTTCAACAGAAAATATTTCAACGGTTTCGTTAATTGTATATGATAAATTTGTTGTGTTGTCTGATGCTAATTCGCCGTTGACATAAATCATATATGCTGATGGAGTTCCGTAAGCTGGAGCTTCCCATGTCATTGTTGTTCCGTTAAGTTGAAGATTTTGTACTGGATAAGGGTGTTCGACATATTCGTTTAAATAATTGCTGTTATGCATTTCCTTAGAGTCGTAGGTTTGTACCCAAACTGCTACTTCCAAGTCATCAATTTCTTCCATATTGGTTTCGGTCATGTCGTATGAGAAAGCGAAACGTTGATATTCGCCTGCGTTGAAACTTGTTTCAATGCCTTGGCTTCCGCCCAACATTTTCATGAAGATATGATGGAATTCTGTCATTCCGTTGCTTCCAGTGTTGCCTGTTGTTGTCTTTTCATTGATAGACAAAAATACTCTAACATCAGACATGTCGATGTATGAAATGATGTCGGCTGTCACATTTATTACGTTTCCTTCAACATCAAAAGCTCCAGCGATATCGATATAAGATGTGCTGTTTAATCTTTCGTCTAATTCAGATTGTGTTATTGCGCTTGGTTTGACCTGACCGTCGAGGGCGATGTTAGGCACAGTATAAACTTCATAATAATCGCTTCTTACTATACAGTCTGGCACTGAATATGGATCGCCGATGCCAGGCCAGTTGACAGGATATTTTGTGTAGGTGTATTTGCCTGGATTGTTGCTTGTCAATTGCATCATGCTGTTGTCAACGTTAACGCAAGGCTGGCATGTTGAGCTTGAGAAATGTTCAATCATAGGAGTTCTTTGAACGGTTCTCATATAAGTCTTGAATTCTTTTGTCATGCTGTTGTTGCTTGGTTCCGCATCGCTTCCGCCGTTGACGCTGACGATGTTGACGTTAATGGAATAAGCTCCTGCAATAAGACCTGCTGGTGTCTGGAATGTGAATTGTTTGTTGTTAGAAGGTGATAAATTTGTTGTGAATGTTTCTGTTACTGTTTCATAACCGTCTATTTCATAACTTGCTTCGAATGATGTCACGTTTTCTTCGCCAGTGTTGTTGACGGTGAAGCTGACGTCAACTAATCCTGCTGGAACTATTGTGTTGACATTGACTGCTGACATTTGGAGGTCGGCGCCGCCTTCACCTCCGCCTTGTGTAAAGATGCAGATGTCGTCGAAGTACCATTTATTGAAATTATAAGTGTTGCCTTCATAGAACATACAAATCAAAACGTTGTTTTTACCCATGTCAGCCGTGCTGAAAGTCTCGTTGATGTTGTATTGTCCTGTCGATGACGACTCTGAGTAAGTCTTTGACCATCCTTTGTTCCATGTCGCTCCGTTGTCGGATGATGTTGCGAAACCAATGGTGCTGCTTAATTGGTCGTTGTTCAAATAATGTTTGAATGAGAGACCGAGTTCGCTAACATTGGTTAAGTCGGCAGTCGCCATGACTAAATGTATGCCGCTTGTTACGATAGGAATGCTTTTGAAATACATTTCGTTAGGGTCGCCGCCAGCGTTGTTTGTTGTTTTAATCTCAAAGTTGCTTGCGCCTTCGCCTGTGAAGTACCATCCGCTTGGTATTGATGATGAATTAAAAGATTCATTGACAATGAATGCTCTTTCTTGAGAAAAAAGCTTAACTGATAGCATTAATGCTATTAAAAAAATAAATGTTTTTTTCATGAAAAAATGTTTGTTAAAATTGTTGCAAAGATATGATTTTAAATGTAATGACATGACGAATTTTTAAGATAATTTTTAAACAAAATGCACTTTTTGAGTGCAAAAATTGTTAAAAATTGCACTTTTTGAGTGCAAAATTTGTTATATTTGCACCGATATAAAAAAGATATGTATGGAAAATTTAACTCGTATATATAAAAAATTGTTGAAGGAGACCACAACAGATTTTCATCGTTATCTTTATGATAAGATAAATTGGGATAATCGTATTGTTGGTATTCGTGGACCAAGGGGAGTTGGTAAAACGACCATGATGTTACAGCATATCAAAGAGAATTTGTCTGTTGAAGATGCTCTATATGTTAATGCTGATGATATTTATTTTAGCAATAATAGGCTTCTTGATTTGGCGGAGCGTTTGATGCAGCGAGGAATACGTCATCTTTATATAGATGAGATCCATAAATATAAAGATTGGTCGAAAGAGTTAAAACTGATATATGATTATTATAGCGAATTGAAAATTGTTTTTTCCGGTTCGTCGGTGCTTGATATTAATAAAGGTGTTTCTGATTTAAGCCGTAGAGCTGTGATGTATCATTTGCATGGACTTTCATTTAGAGAGTATTTGTATTTATTTAAAGGAATTGAAGTCCCACAATATACGTTGGATGATATACTTATTGGTAAACCTGATGAGTTATCTATCAAGACACCATTGTTATTGTTTGAAGGTTATTTGAAAAAAGGCTATTATCCTTTTGCTAAAGAAGAAGGATTTGAAGAGAAACTTCGTCAAATCATAAATCTTACTTTAGAGACAGATATACCAGTATATGCAGAGATGTCGGCTTCTATGGGACGTAAGTTCAAACAATTGATGATGATAATTTCCAAAAGTGTACCATTTAAACCAAATATGAGTAAACTCGCTGAAATGGTTGGGATAAGTCGTAATATGATGTCAGATTACCTTCATTATATAGAAGAAGCTGGTATGATTGCTCAATTGAGAGATGATACTAATGGCATAAGAGGACTTGGTAAAGTGGAAAAAATTTATTTGGATAATCCTAATTTAATTTATTCTTTGGCGGAAAATGAAGTTAATGTTGGTAATTTAAGAGAGACGTTTTTTTTAAATCAGATGAGGGTTAATAATAATATCGTATCATCATCAGTAACAGATTTTATGATAGGAAATGTTTCTTTTGAATTAGGAGGTCGTTCTAAAGGAAATAAGCAAATACAAAGTCTTGAAAATGCTTTTGTAGTAAAAGATGATATTGAAATTTCTTCAGATAAAGTCTTGCCATTGTGGTGGTTCGGTCTTAACTATTAATATTTGTTAAAAATAATTTTAGCGATTAGTAAACTATTTTACTTTTTCTTATTTTTGCAAATCATGTTAAAAACTAAAGAAAATGTTTAAACCTACAGAATATAAGATTAAATCGGTGGCGACAGGGAACATCTGCGACGATACTGGCTGGATGCTCGATTTCAAAGGCGAGGAAAAACCAAGTCTCATCCGCGCCGACTATGTTAACAAACAACTTGAAGTAAAAGAAGAAAATAACGGACTTTATTGCTACGCCGACTGGCTTCCTATAAAACGTCAGTTGCAATGCGATTCAAAACCAATAACGTACAAAAGTAAAGCCTTGGCAGAAAAGTTAGGCCTGAAAAATTTATATATAACGTTCAACGGTTATTATCCTGAGATTGGCGCCAATATGCGTACATGTTCTTTCAAAGAGACAGAGGCTTATTCTATTTGTGCGCGTCTTTCTGAAGAGAAGAAAGATGAGGTTATAGTGGTGTCGTCGGCAGGTAATACAGCTCGTGCTTTCGCTCAGGTGTGTTCCGACAATAATATCAAATTGTTATTGACGATTCCAGAAGATAATCTTAATGCCTTATGGTTTGACCAACCATTGAATCCTTGTGTTAAAGTATTGGCTACCAAGTCGGGAAGTGATTATTTTGATGCGATAAATTTAGGAAATATTGTTTGTGAAATGGATGGTTTCTTCGCTGAGGGCGGTGCGAAAAATATAGCTCGCCGCGACGGAATGGCGACGACGATGTTGTCGGCTGTGACATTTATCGGCAGAATACCTGAATATTATTTCCAAGCTGTCGGTAGTGGCACAGGAGCCATCGCAGCATGGGAAGCTAACCTTCGCTTCATCGAAGACGGACGTTTCGGTAGTAACAAGGCTCGTATCTTCGTGTCGCAAAACGCTCCTTTCTTGCCGATGTATGAGGCATGGAAAAAGGATTCTCGTGATATGCTTCCATACGACAACGACCAAGCTCGTCTCGATGCTAATGCTGTGATAGCTAAGGTGCTAACAAACCGCAAACCTCCATATTCTATTGCAGGAGGATTGTACGATGCCATGAAAGACACTGAGGGTGATTTCTTTGCGGTGACAAACGAAGAAGCTGAGTGTGCTGGAAAATTGTTCGAAGAACTCGAGGGCATTGACATCAATCCAGCTGCCGCTGTGGCAACGGCATCATTGATGCAGGCAGTGAAAAATAATCAGGTGGAAAAAGATGCTGTCATCATGCTTAACATAACAGGCGGTGGCGAGAAACGCTTCAAGGAAAACAAGGATATTTTCTATCTCAAACCAACAAAAGTGTTTGATATTGACGCAACAAAAGAAGAAATCCACGATTTTGTAAGAACTTTAGAATTTTAAAAAACAATCCGCTAATCGTCACGAATTATTCACTAAACAATATTCGTGTCAGATTCGTGCTGATTCGTGGATGAAAAAGTTATCCACTAATCATCACGAATTATTCACTAAACAATATTCGTGTCGATTCGTGCTGATTCGTGGAAGAAAAAGTTATCCACTAATCATCACGAATTATTCACTAAACAATATTCGTGTCGATTCGTGTTTATTCGTGGAAGAAAAAGTTATCCACTAATCATCACGAATTATTCACTAAACATTATTCGTGTCGATTCGTGTTTATTCGTGGAAGAAAAAGTTATTCGCTAATCATCACGAATTATTCACTAAACATTATTCGTGTCGATTCGTGCTTATTCGTGGATGAAAAAGTTATCCACTAATCATCACGAATTATTCACTAAACAATATTCGTGTCAGATTCGTGCTGATTCGTGGAAGAAAAAAAGAGAGACGTCACATTTGTGGCGTCTCTACTTGTTGTCTTGTGGACATAAAGTCTTATTTCTCAATGAAAGCGATTGTTTCACCTTTTTGTACGAGTTGACCTTGTTGAGCAACAGCTTCAACGATCTTACCTGGCCATAAAGCTACGACTGGTTCTTGACCATAAGGAGCTTGGATTTGAGCAACGATATCACCTTCTTTATATACTGTACCTGGAGCAGGAGTTGTAGACTTGTCGTTGAAGTCGATATCCCATAAGATTCTGCCGCCGACAGGAGCCACGATTGGTTCTGCGTTTGGATGGCGTAATGCTCTTAAGTCAGGGATTTGAACGTTGCCGCCAGCTTTTTCAAACTTAGCTTTCATCTTTTCTTCTAACTCTTGGTTGAAACGACGTTTAGCTTCGCCTGATTTATATTCACGGTATTGTTTTTCGTGCATTGCAAATTCGAAGAGTTCTTCTTCGTCTTGGCCGAGATCCCAACCATTTTCTTCCATTTCTTTGCGGAAACGTGGCAATTCATCTGGATAGTTGTCTTGTGGATTACCTTCGAAGAATTCAAAGCCTTTTTTCTTAGCGAGGTCGATGATTTCTTGGTCTAATTCGCCTGGCAATTGACCAGCTTTACCGAGGATCATATCCCATGCAGCCTTGTCGATTGAGTTTTCGTAACGAGCATCACCCTTGCTTAATGAATAGAGGTTCATCAAAGCGATGTTCTTTGTATATTGGCTGAATGGAGTTACCAATGGAGGGTAACCGAGTTTAGGCCAAATATTTTGTACTTCGTCGAAGAGTTGAACGAGGAGTTCGTCTTCTGAAAGTTCTTTTTCACCTTTAGCTTTAAGGTTCATGTTGATAGCAGCGTGAACGCTCTTAAGGTCAGCCATGAGTGAGCCCATCATACCACCTGGGAGACCACAGCCTAACATCAATGAGTTGAGATAACGGTTGCGTGGGTCGATCCAGTAGCCTAAGAAGTCGTCGATGAAGCTTTGTGTCATTGCGCGAGCTTCCATATATGCATTCATGTCGATGTCTTTTACTAAGAAACCAGCGTCTTTCAACATAGCTTGTACTGAGATAACGTCTGGGTGAACCATACCCCATGAGAGTGGTTCCATAGCAACGTCGATATAGTCAACGCCAGCGTGTGCAACTTCAATCATTGAAGCCATTGACAAACCTGGACCTGAGTGACCGTGATATTGAATCTTGATTTCTGGATGTTGTTTCTTGATAGCAGCAACGACTTTGCCCAATGAGAATGGACGGCCGATACCTGCCATGTCTTTCAAAGCGATTTCTTTTGCACCAGCTTGGATGAGTTTTTCAGCCATATCGATGTAATATTCAGCTGTGTGAACTGGTGAGTATGTGATACTCATAGCAGCTTGTGAAATCATACCTGCTTCGTTAGCCCATTGGATTGAAGGGATGATGTTGCGAACGTCGTTCAAACCGCAGAAGATACGTGTGATGTCAACGCCTTGAGCCTTCTTTACCTTGTACATAAGTTGACGAACGTCAGCTGGAACAGGGTTCATACGTAATGCGTTAAGAGCGCGGTCGAGCATGTGACATTCGATGCCGCCTTTGTGTAATGCTGCAGTGAAAGCACGCACTGAATGGTTTGGATTTTCGCCATAAAGCAAGTTAACTTGTTCTGCTGCACCGCCATTAGATTCAACGCGGTCGAAACAACCCATCTTAATAATAATAGGAGCGATTTGTTCCAATTGGTCTTTACGAGGAACATATTTACCGGAGCTTTGCCACATGTCACGGTAAACCAAACTGAATTTTATTTCCTTTTTCATTATATGACTATTTTGAAATTTGACTTTATTATTCGCCTACAAATATAATATTTTTTTTAAAATTAGAGATGATAAATTAGGTGTTTGGAATTATTTTTTTTCAAATTGTAAAGTGCATATTAAGAACTTGAAAAAAATAAATAAAAATATTGACTTTTGTCGTTTGGTGTTGTATATTTACAAGCGCAAATACATTGGTACAATGTAACAGAATTTGTTTTAAACTCGAAGAGTCAGATGAGTAATAACTTGGCAAATAAAAGTATGAAAAAGATAATGCTACTTCTTGTAATTGGTTTGCTTATGTATTCATGTAAACCATCACCTATAGATGAACCATCGGAAGGACTTTCAGATGACCCAACAGAAGAACCATCAAATGTGTCAATGGCAATTACAGTCAAGATGGAAGAACCAACTACAGATGCTACGGATGGTTCTACCATAGTTCGAGCAATAGTTACTTGTGGTGAAAGTAAAGATTTAATGGTTGGCTTTATATGGAGTACCAAAGAGAATCCTACTTTTGAAGATCAAGACAAGGGATATTGGGGTAGAAATGAATATGGCGACCTCATTGAGTATGAGTATCATTTGAATTTAAAACCTAATATTGCATATCATATTGTCGCTTATGCTTTTGAACAGAGATTTGTTGGCATTTATGATTCGATACATTATAGCGAATATATACATATGCATGCAGCTGTTAAGCCAAAGGACTTGTATATTACGGACATAGAAGTTTCATCAGCAAAGTTTAGTGCTGTAATTGATGAGAATGCGAAGCCAGATGTCATCGCTAGAGGATTTTGTTGGAGTACGCATCAGAATCCAACTATAGAAGATAGTCATACTACAGACGGAGAAGGTGTCGGATGGTATACATCTGTTGTAGAAGGTTTGGAAGGTTTTACAAAATATTATGTAAGAGCCTATGCTGTGAATAGTGATATGACTGTTGGATACAGTAGCCAGCAGGTGTTTAAAACAATGCATGAATATACTATAGATGGTTATATCAATGGATATGCGTATGTGGATCTTGGTCTGCCAAGTGGTTTGAAGTGGGCTACCTATAATATAGATGGAAGTTCTGTTGTAGATTTTGGAAATTATTATACTTGGGGCCAGACCACTCCTGGTGCTGAATGTATAACATATGGTGTAGAAATGGATGATTTCTCGGGAGATCCTCAATATGACGCCGCTAGTGCTAATTGGGGTTCAACATGGAGATTGCCGACAAAGGCTGAGTGCGAAGAATTGAAAAATAATTGTGAATGGGAATTTATTTCATACAAAGGCGTTAGAGGAATAGTATTGATAGGTCCTAATAATAATGCAATATTCTTACCATCTACTTATACAGGATATAATATTTATGGTGGAGGATATTGGACTTCTACTCCGTATGAAAATGGCTCTAACCAGGAAAATCATAATAAGTACGCGTATGTTTTTGGTTTTGATGAGACAATGATTCATGGAGAGTATTTGACGAGTTTAGGTGTGGGAATGACTAACAGAATAGGAAATAAAACCTTAAGAGCAGTTTCAGAATAAAAATCATTGTATAACAAAAAAACGCCATTTCACACATAAGAAATGACGCTTTTTTATAGCCAAAGTCTGTGTTAATAAACTATCAATCCTACAATTGCTCCAACGGCAATAATTGCCAACGGACCGATTTTCTTGAAATATAAGGCGATGAACGCCACTATGCATATCACGAAACTTTTCCAGTCGATGAAATTTTCTGGTGTGGCAAGAGCAACGGCTGCTGTGCCGATAAGTCCGATAACCGCTGGTTTTAATCCTGCCATAACGCCTTTAAATATTGGATGATTCTTCCATGTTTCGTAAACCTTGCATAAAAGAAGCACTATTATGAATGATGGTAACACCACCGCAAAGGTGGCAGTGAATGAACCAAGAACGCTCATGATTTCTGATGCTCCTGATTTCGCCAGAACCTCATATCCTACGTAAGTGGCGGAGTTGATGCCGATAGGTCCAGGTGTCATCTGTGAGATGGCGACGATGTCGGTGAATGTGGTCTCGTCAATCCATCCGTGAACCGTAACAACTTCGTTCTGTATGAGAGGAAGCATTGAATATCCGCCTCCGATGGTGAACATGCCGATGTGGAAAAATGTCAAGAATAACTCAATGTATATCATGATGCTCTTTGTTTTTATACCAACTGATGAATGCTGCCACAACAATAACGCACATCAGTATGTATATAGGTGAGACACTTAAAAAACAAACCAAAGTCATAGATAAGACAACGATAACCCATGACCACCATTTCATCTTTGTGGCTTTAATCATATCTATCACAGGGACGCCGATGAGTGCAACAACTACTGGCCTTATGCCCTTGAATGCCTTGATGACATATTCGTTGTCTTTGAAATTAGTGAAGAATATTGCAACCAATAATATGATGAGAAAAGGTGGTAGACAACTGGCTATGGTCGCCACGACGCTGCCTTTCGTTCCTCGTAACTTGTGTCCTGTCAGTATGGAAATATTGACCGCAAACAATCCTGGTGCGGTTTGAGATAATGTGATGATATCGACAAAGTCTTCGTCGTTGAGCCATCTACGACTTACAAGCTCCGACTTTATCGCAGCAATCATCGGGATGCCTCCACCTATCGTGAAGGCACCGATTTTTGCGAATATGAGAAATATCTGCCACAGACTTACCATAATCTCAATTATAAACTATGAATTGTCAAGACGCATCAACGACATATTGTTTATTTTATTTGTGTCGTGTGATACGTCTTTACAAATGTAATTATGAATTATGCATTAACTTCAGCATTCTTTTGTCGCTGCTTCCAACTTCTTCATGATAGAGAAGATGAAGGTTGCTGATAATAAACATAATACTACGAGTCCGCCCCATACCATCCATAATGGCATTCCTGTTCCCCAGATCTTAGCGATGACGCTGGTTAAGTAGTTGCCGATTGCTGTGACGCAGAACCAGCATCCCATCATCATGCCTTTGTATTTTGGAGGAGCTACTTTTGTTACGAATGAAATGCCGATAGGACTTAACAATAACTCAGCGAATGTCAAGACCAAATATGTGCTGATGAGCCAGTTAGGTGATACTAATGTGCTGCTTACGCCACCAGTGGCTTTCAACTCGGCTGGACTTAACAAATGTACTGATGCCATAGCCATGATAGCGAATCCTAAGCCTGCTACAACCATACCCAAACCGATTTTCTTTGGTGATGAAGGCTCTTTGCCTCTCTTAGCCAATGCGCCGAATACTGCCATTGATACTGGTGTCAAAGCGACAACGAAGAATGGGTTGAATTGTTGGAATTCTTGTGGTAATAAGTTTATTGTTGTTGGCATGCCGAGATATAATGCAGCTGCGCCGCCCCATAATAATAAGGTGATGATGCCGCTGACAATCTTGTTCTTTCTTGTCTCTGCTTGGAATGTTGAGAATAATGTATATACTGAGATAGCAATTAATGTCAATGACCAGATGTTGAATCCAATTCTTGTAAATCCTGTTGCTGTATTTGCTGTGTAGTCGCGGGCGAAGAATGTGAGGCACAATCCGCTTTGTTGGAATGACATCCAGAAGAAGATGACGACAGCGAATACCATGAACAATGCTGTCATGCGTGAACGTGTCTGTTCAGGTGTGAGTTCATCAACTTTAACTGTAGTATTAGCCATTTCCTTGGCTTGTTTCATATTAACATCAGCGTGTTTGAACCAGTTGCGGCAGCATAAGTAAATTGCCATTGAAAGTACTAATGAGATACATGCTACGCCGAAACCGTAATTGTATGCTGTTGATAATGAATCGATGTAATTTTGTGCGAAAGCAGCGAGATCGCCAGTGTTGCCTTGTTGTGCTGCTAAAGTCTCGAATGACTTCAAAGCGTCGGCTGATATTGTTCCATCGAGATATTGATGAGCGAGTGATGGAATCTGTGGCACGTAGGTGAATCCTGCTTTGCCGAGGAAGAGGTCGGTGACTTTTGTCGCTGTCATAGGAGCGAACATAGAACCGATGTTGATAGCCATATAGAAAAGACTGAAACCATTGTCGCGGAACGGACTGTATTTTGCTTCATCGTATAAGTTACCTACCATGACCTGAAGGTTGCCCTTGAAGAGACCTGTTCCTATCGCGATGAGTGCGAGGGCGGAAAACATGGTGACTTTCGCTGTAGCGCCCATCATTGGGACTGCGAGAAGAAGATAACCGAGGAACATTACCACGATACCTGCTCTTACCATTTTGCCGTATCCGAAACGGTCGGCGAGGATACCTCCGATGAGAGGCATGAAATAAACACAACCGAGGAAGATGCCGTAGATGTTGCCGGCTTGTCCTTCATTGAAACCGAATTTAGCTTGCAAGAAAAGTACGAAGATAGCAAGCATAGTGTAATAGCCAAAACGTTCTCCAGTGTTGGCTAATGCGAGGGCGTAAAGCCCTTTTGGATGACCTTTAAACATAATTTCTTGTTTTTCTTATTTTTTGCAAAAATAAAAAAAAAGACAACAAGTTTTTTAGATCACGAACTCCCAAAAATTATCTTTGCTGATGACTTTAAATTCAATGTTGGAATAGTTGTTTTCAAAGGAAGTTGGAAGTTTTGCTTTTTTTCTGGGGTTTAATTTGAATTCGTATGCAAACAACTGCCCGTCTTTTTCTTCTATCAAATCTATTTCTTGTTGTTGTTTGGTTCTCCAGAAAAATAATTGTGAATAATCATTCTGGTATGCATTACGCTTGATACGTTCGCTTATCATGAAGTTCTCCCATAAAGCTCCAGCATCTTGCCTCATTTCTAAAGGTGCAAAGTTTGAGATTAGAGCATTGCGAATACCGTTGTCATAAAAATAAATCTTCTTTCCTTTTTTAATTTCATTACGCATGTTTTTACTGTATGAAGAAAGACGAAAAACAACAAAACATTGTTCCAATAAATTGATGTATGATTCTACAGTTTCCTTGTCAATGCCTAGCAAATTTGACAATTCGTTGTATGATACTTCGCTGCCAATTTGAAAAGCCAAAGCTCTGACCAATTTATGTAATACTTCTGGCTTTTTTATACCTTGATAACTTAATAAATCCTTATAAAGATAATTGTTTGCAAGAGATGTTAACAAGCGTTTGTTGTCGGAAGGATTAGTAACTATTTCAGGGTATAATCCGTATATCATTCTTTGTTCTAGCAAGCGAGTCTCTTCTCTTTGATTAGTATGATTGGCTAATTCTGAAAGTGATAATGGGAATAATTTATATTCAAAAGTTCTGCCAGTGACAGGTTCGTCTATTTTTGATGAAAGCTCCAATGAAGACGAACCTGTGACCAAAATTTGTGTGTCAAGTTTTAAATCAGCAATTATTTTTAGGCTTAAACCGATATTACTTACTCTTTGTGCTTCATCAATGATTACTACTTTATTATTGCCAATAAGATTCTTTAATTCGGTTGAAGTCTTATTTTCTATATCCAATCTGTCGTCATAGTTGTCGCAGTTTAATTTTAAAACTTTGTCATAATTACCGATAATAGAATCGAACAATGTGGTTTTGCCAACTTGACGTGCACCCAATACAATGATTATCTTGCCTTTATTAAAATCATTTTTTATATTACTTTCAATTAATCTTTGAATCATAGGAAAATATTTTTGGTAAAACTAATACTTTTTTCGGATATAATCGAAAAAAGTTATGACTTTTTTCGGATATAATCGAAAAAAGTTATGAAATAACAGTTTTTTTAATTAGGAATTTTTGAACCATTGAACTTTCAACAAAAAAATACGTATCAATGTTCCTTGTAATTTAGGTATCAATGATACGTATTTTATTTATAGTCTTAAACTATTGGAAAATAACTTTAGTCATTAGTCGTTTGCCATTCGTCTTTATTATCTCCACTCAATAACAACGTCTCTCATCTCAATGGTGCAGTCGCCGATTCTGAACGACATTGCTGGAATCTTTGAGTTCTTGTTAGGAAGCATCTTGCCAAATTTCCATGATGCTTTCACAGGAACATCGGTGAAGGTGTTCAATCCTGATGCTGGATAATAATCGGTGAACTCATTACCTTCTTCATTATAAGCGACAAAATCCTTGACGCTCATCTTTTCGTTGACATCGTGGTTGATGAATTTTATTGTTATCTCAACATATTGAGAAGCTTTGTTGCCTATTAATGATACCAATTCAACACTGATTTTATCAGGATTTGAAATTTTAATATTGACGTCAGGAGTGTTTTTCTTAACATTAAAAGTAGTCTCGTTCTTGTCCTCGACCTCGACCTTGTTCTTCTTTTTTGTCACAACTTCTTCATGCTGTGAACTCCAACCTTCATTGACTTTCTTACTTTGATTTAACGGGTCGTTTATCTGAGCTAAACAATTATTTGCGAATAAACTCACAATGAATGTTAATAATAAGAGACATTTTTTCATGATACTATAACTTTATGATTTATTATCCGCAAAGGTAATTTTTTTTTCAATTTAATAACAAGAAAAATATAATAAAAAACTCACAATCTCAAAACCTCAGAATGACTAAGGTGAAGTTTCATTTTACTCTGCGTCTTTGCTACTTTGCGTCTCTGTGTCTAAAAAAAAGACGCGCCACTTTAACAGCAGCGCCTCCACTTATAGTCTTATAGACTTATAGACTTATAGTCTTATTATTGTGTTACTCTTTCTAACCATTTAACCATGCCGAACATGACGCCCATAGAGATGAGACATACAATCAAGAATACTGTCCAGCATTGCCAGATTGGCCAAGCGTTGTACATGAGAGGTCCGATCCATAATAAGAGGTTGCCGAGTGCTGTTGCACCTAACCATAAACCTTGGCAAAGACCTAACATGTGTTTTGGAGCTACCTTTGATACGAATGACAAACCGAGTGGAGAAATGAAGAGCTCAGCTACTGTTAAGAAGAAGTAAACAGCGATGAGAACCCACCAGTGTGATTTTTCTGCCATTTGTTCAGCGATTGGTAATGCTTTGAATTCGTTTGCTGATGGATAACCTTTCATATATGAGAAGATAGCCAAGAACAAGAATGCTAAGCCAGCGATGAACATACCGATAGCGATTTT
>JAZQVL010000091.1:0-6102 GCA_045631805.1 Bacteroidales bacterium
CACACGATATACATGTTAATGTTATCAAGAGACGTACAACTATTCCCATACTTTTTCCTTCTTTTTGAACGGTTTTGTATTTGCAAATTTATTATTTTTGTTGTGTTATTTTAACTTTGCAAATATACGAGAGACGTATCAATTACACCATAAAATAAACAATATGTAATTGCTGCGTCTCAAGAATTTGTCGTTTTGAGACGCAGCAATATGTGTTTATATGCAGGAAACATTGATACGTCTCAAATCGAATTGGAATATTAAAACCGCCTTGAAGATAAAGAATCAGGGCGGTTTATTGTTGTAGATAATTGAAGGTCTTCACACCTGCCTCTGTTCTGTCGTTCCTACGGAACTTTAAATCATGACACTTTTTTTCGATCAATTACCAACCATTTTTGGCAACATTACCATATTTTCCTAAGCATTAAATCCTATACGTTTACGGTCTTGTCTTCTTGATTTCGAGAAATTATCCCGCATCGCTTCATATTTGCTGAGTTCTTCAGAAGTGATGGAAGGTCTTGTGTTTGTAATGGTTTTCTCAATCAGTTCCTGGCTTATCTTTACCAAATTACCTTTCTTTATACTTTCCTCGAAAGAGATTCGTGCACATTCTTTTATGATAAAACTGATGTCGCTAGCAGAGAATCCTTTTGTCAATTCTGTGATGCGTTTCATATCAATATCTTCATGAGGACGCTTGTCGATTTCCAGTCTCAACAATTCTGTTCGAGCTTCGTCATCAGGCATACCGACATAGACAATCTCATCGATTCTGCCTTTACGTATGATGGCAGGGTCTATGGCATCGAGGCGGTTGGTTGTCGCCACTACATAGATGTTCTTTTCTGAGCAGTCGTTCAGTTGTGTAAGAAACTCAGCCACCTCATCAGCCTGATAATTACGAGTGTTGTTTCCGTCGCGTTTCGGGACGAGGCTGTCGAATTCGTCGAATACGAGCAGCACGCCACATTTGTTTTTCTTGGCAATTTTTTCGCTGCGAGAAAATAAGTCGGCAATCAGTTTTTGAGAACCATGTACAAAGATATTACCGAGGTCGCTGGGTTTTATCATGCAGAATATCATGTCGCTTTCTTCTGCTAACTTGCGAGAAATGAAAGTCTTGCCGTTACCTGGAGGTCCCCATAAAAGAAGACCGTTAGGTGGCATAATATTAAATTTCTTTGCGAGTTCCTTGTTCTGCATGATATCGATGAAGTTTCGTGTCAGCTGTCTTTTAAGAGGAAGCATGCCAGCTACATCTTTGAAACCGTTGCCTTTTACTTTGTCAAACGTCACGTTGGTCTTAGGTTGATCAGAGTTGAAACCCAAAATACCCTCATCTTCATCTTCATCTTCAAGTATGATTTTGGTATCATCGTTTAACATAGAAATAGCCTCTAATTGTTCATGAAACGACTCTACATCAATATGGCGATTTTTATGGTTAGGGCAGATAGCTTCTATCATTATTTCTCTCAAATCGAATGATATGTCAAAGTCGATGTCGGGAGACTTCTCCTTTAAAGTCTTGATATATCTTGTTGATAAGTTGCTTCTTTCATCTATAAGCTGCTCTTCCCAAGGATGCTTGCCTTGCATGGCGTAAGCGAGAATCATTCCTAACGAAAACACATCAGTCTGAGGATTGTATTTGCCAAGGAAAGTCTCTGGAGCGCGATATAAGGCATTTTGTCTCTCGGTGTTGAAAAAGACTTCTTTTTTGTTGTGGCATCTTCCTGAAACACAATCCAAATCAACGAGAAACCAATAATATGAATATTTCTCGTCTTCGGGGTTCTCGTCTTTTTCGAGTATGATATTATCAGGATTGATGTTGTTGACGCAACCTCCGTCGAATATTTTTGAGATCATTTCAGTCGTTTTGACGATGCGGAGATACTGATATAAAATCGCCTTTTTATCAATGTCAAATCCCGACTTCAGATGTTCTGTCAAAGTTTGTCCTTTGATACGTTTTTTTACCATCCAAGCTATGTTATGCTTCTCGTCTTTATAGATTCCTTTTTCAATCATATTAGGAATGATATTAGATGGCATTTCTTCGTGAACTTTAAATTCTGGTATGTAATCTTCTGGGAAATTTTCTGGAAGGGAGTTCAAATCATAGACGACCAATTCATATTCAGTGTTGTCGTGGAAATTGAGTTTCGTGAGATAAACTTCGCGATATTCAGAGGTTCGTCTAATCAAAGATAAAGGTTTGAAATAATAATCTTGTGGTGAGTTTGTTAATTTTATGTTAAGGTCAATTATCATAATTATTAGTCTTTAGTTATACAATATAAATTTCATTCATTATTATATATGATGTTTGGTTTAAATCTGACATTAAATTGTTAAGAGTATTATCACGAGATTAGCATTGATACGCTTGTTACAATATGTCAAAGAACGAGTCTGTTTAACTGCGCGAGATTTAACAATAAATATACCGTCTATTTTTATGACAGAATGACATGAGATGAAATGACAAGAGGTTGATTGGTTATTTCCCATAACAACATAAATTTTGGTTATTAAAACTTTTGTGTTCTCACCTGCAAAACTACAACACCTTCATTCTTTTATCAAGAGTTTGCAAAGGAAAAATTACGCTTTTGACAATTTTTAACGAGAATGTTAATGAAAGTAGGAGAGAGGTGTTAAGAATTTTTAAGAATAGCTTTCCGCAGGCATGGGCATCAGCTTTGTTAATGTTGTTACCAAGTGGAGCGACGGCTCTACAACAAGCCGTGATGACGGCACAGGCCCGGCTCGTTTAGCTATTCAGTTTGGCTTATTCGTAGCAGCGGCACTCGTATTCTGCGCCGTGAGCTGCTTCCTTATGCTTTATGCAACAATTACCGGTCTGATTCGTAATTACAATTGGAAAGAAGTCAAAGCAAAGGCTGTCAATGCAGGCAAGGCTGCTAAGGCAAAGTACGATGAGGTGAAGAGTGAGTAACGGATAAAAGCTCATAGCTCATGGCTCAATGCTCAGAGTTCATAAAAACCGCTTCGATGATGAGTCGAGGCGTTTTTTTGTGTTAAATTTTTACAATGAATTTTCAATAGTTGTTTTGTCAACGATTTCTTGTAATTGATATTCTGCGACACCGATAGGAGTGTTGATGCCTCTAAAAGCCCAGGTACCAATGAGAATTCCTTAGGTAAACTAAAATGCGAACCAACTTGGTGCGATTTTGCAAAGTGCTCGCGATAAAACAAATACCATTATTTTTCAATTTATTTGGACGCAGCAAGCCACGTCCCTACAATTCTCAGGTTTTCAGATTCTCAATTTTTAAAAAATCTTCTTATCTTTGCATCTCATAAATAAACAATAAAAGTGGACGAAGACAGTTGTCCGTTGTCTGTTGTCCGTTGACTGAAAAAACATGCCTTTCATCGAAGAACTCATAAAATATAAAAGCTGCTCGATAGTAGGTCTCGAGAAGAACACCGGCAAGACGGAGTGTTTTAACTATGTCTTGCAGCGTCTTCCTCTCGACAGTATGCGTGTGGCGGTGAGTTCCATAGGTATCGACGGCGAGACGACAGACCAAGTAACCAAGACCGCAAAACCTGAAATCTTCTTGCGTGAAGGCGTTTATTTCGGAACATCGGAGAAACATTATCTCATGAAACGTCTCAGCGCAGAACTGCTTGAAATAAGCAACGAAAACACATCTTTAGGTAATATAATAATAGGTAGGGCTCTTACTCCAGGCAAGATTCTGCTCTCTGGTCCTTCGTCGACGAATGGACTTCGTCGCTGGATGGACGAGATGAAGAAATATGACATCGACCTGACTATCATCGACGGCGCATTGTCGAGGATGAGTCTGGCATCGCCAACGGTGAGCGAGTCGATGATTCTAGCGACAGGAGCCGCTTATTCAGCAAATATCAACACGCTCGTTCAGAAGACAGCTTTCGTGGTCCAGATGATAAACCTCGACATCACATCGCAAGAGAATTACGATGCTTTCAATAATATAAAGACAGGTGTCTGGGCGATTGATGGGGATGAGGACGGGAACGGGGACGGAAAATGGAAACGAGAACGAGGGTTGGGAACGGGAAAGTTGGTTGATTTGAAGGTTGCTTCTTCATTGTCAATTAATATCAATACCGATGGTCTGAAGAAATGTAAGACATTGTTTGTCAGCGGCGCATTGACGGATAATTTCATCAATCATATAAGACAGAATAGGATATTCAACGAGACGGAAATAGTGGTGCGTGACTTTACCAAGATTTTCCTGACACCTATGACTTACAATAGTTTCGTTAATGGAAAACGTAAAATCACCGTCATGCAGAAAAGCAAGCTCATAGCAGTTTGTGTAAATCCGACTTCGCCGAACGGCATTGTCTTGGATTCAGAGAAATTATGCAATACATTGTCGGAAGCGATAAAGCTGCCGGTGTATGATTTGAGAAAAGGCTGTTGAGCTATGCTTTGGGTTTTTGAACTTTTTGGAGATTTTTTTATAAAATTAACATTTACGTTATAAAAAAGATTGTATCTTTGCAATCAAAGTAGAACCTGCCAAGCCTCTTGACAATGCTCAAATTGGCAGGTCGTTTTTTAATACCAAACCGATGCCAAAATTTAATAAAACTAACAGAACGGCGGAAGAATTATTGGCTGTTCTTAAGATCAAAGGATTGTCTATTGCGGATGATACAAAAGCCGTAAATTATATTCATAATATTGGTTATTATAGACTTAAAGCATATTTTTATCCGCTTTACAAAGATCCAAAACATGAACATTTATTTAAAATTGATGCAACCTTTGACAAGGTGATGAATATGTATCGCTTTGATCGAAAATTACGTTTGTTATTGTTTAATGAAATTGAGAAAATAGAGGTTGCATTTAGAAGCGTCATTGTAAATATTGTGTCTGATGAACTTGGAGGTGTTTTCTGGATGACGGAAAGAAAATATTTCAAAAATGAATCGTATTTTAATTCGTCTTTAAATCTTATTCAAACTGAATATGAAAAATCTAAGGAAGAATTTATAATTCATTTCAAAAACAAATATTCCGATTCATTTCCTCCAGTATGGATGATTGCCGAGATATTGCCGCTTGGTAATTTATGTCATATCTTTATGAATCTTAAAAGTCAGAAGGCTAAAAAGAGAGTCGCCAAATATTTTGGATTGCAGGAGCCTGTTTTCTCATCATGGATGTTGGTGCTTGGAAATATTAGGAATATGTGCTGCCATCATTCGAGAACTTGGAATCGAGAATTGGCAGTCAACACAGCTAATCCTCATAAAACAACGTATCCTTGGATAGATATAAGTAAAACAAATCCTAAAAGGATTTATTATCGAATAAGCATGATTAGATATTTGCTTTTCACGATTTCACCAAATAATAATTTAAAAGATAAATTGAAAAATTTGATTGAAAAATATCCGACGGTTGATATAGCTGCTGTTGGATTTCCTATGGATTGGGAAGAGGAGCCTTTGTGGAAATGATTGCTTTTCCTTTATCATAAATAATACGTGCAAATCCGTGTGATCCGTGGAGAATAAATCATCTCAAAATCCTTGGTAAAAAGTGAATCATCACTTCGTTTCATTAACGAATTCTTCTTAACTTTGCGCTTAATATTTTACCTGATTATTATGCAACTGAGAAAACTTCTAGATTCACCATGCGGATTGCGTTTCATGATTGACAATCTCTGCACTCATTCGAGTTATTCAAGAAAGATAATGCTCGAGAGTTCAATGATGTATGATAAGAATGCTATCGAAAATACTTATTCAGTGATGAAGGAGTTTTACGAAGTCGTTAAAAATGACGAGAATAAGAATGTCGTTCAGTCGCTGCAGTTTAAGCTATGCAATCTGAAAGACATAAATCACACAATATCTCGTCTCGCAACATCGGTTGTCATCGACGACATCGAACTTTACGAAGTTAAGAGTCTCGCTCTTCTTTCTGCCGATGTTAAAAATATTTTGGAAAAGATTTCTTTAGATAAAATCATCAAGATACCAAATCTCGATGAGGTTGTAAAAATCCTAGACCCCGACGGACTTCGCATCGCTACATTCTATATC
>JAZQVL010000092.1:0-28499 GCA_045631805.1 Bacteroidales bacterium
AACAAAAAGAAGCAAGTACCAGAACTTATCTAAATCAAGGTTGAATGCTTTGATAGTGTTCTTTACTTCTTTGCTTTCAAAAAACTTGTCCTTAAATGAGGTGTCAAGTTTTGTTCGCTCAGAATAATATTCTTTTGCAGATTCAAGTGTGGCAGATGGATATATTTCTATATGCCTTGCATATTTCTCATCATCAGTAAGTTTTGTTTCAATGTATCTATTATCAAAAATTGCTAGTTCTATTGGTGAACAACAATCATCGCCATTATTTATATATCCGTTTTCAACTTTCCAAACATATTCAAGGAGAGGTTCATTTTCATATTTATCAAAACCATAACGATTTGGTTTATAATCTGGCAATTCTTGTATTTTGGGTAATTCTTGAAAATCCATAATGTTATTTTTGTTTCAAAGGTAAAAAGAAAATCTCACTCATATTAGTTATAAGTGAGATAATCTTTAATATTTTTTTTCTGAAACGAATCAATCAGTTTTATGGTGGGTGTTTACATTGTCGTGTCATTGAAAATGTCTTGATATGAATTTGCTATTTTCGTTTTGTCTATATAATGACTATAAATCATTTCAACACTTGTGCAAGCCCACAATGCTATCTGGTCGCTAGGAATGTGTTTCTCTATTAAATGGGTTATAATTGAATGTCTAAACGTGTACATTGTCAATGGGTGTTTGCATTTTAATAATCCATGTAGTCTTAATTTCTTATCTACTTCTTTCAGATATTTGTTTATTTCTTCTTGTGTTTTCTTGGTTTTATTTTCAAAATATTTGAAGTTTTTATTGTAGTCTTTCTCAACTAAATTGCAGGGTAATGGAAGAACATAGTTGCCTTTGATTCTTGTATCAGTGTTTTGGTATTTCTTTAGTATTTCTTTTGCGGGTGATGGAATGGCTATGATAACAGAATATTTCTTAGGATTCTCCTTGTTTCTCATTTTGTAATGAGGTGTTTCCCAAGTCCAGATATTTTTGTTTTCATCTATGTGAATATCACCCCAATTAAGATTAACAATGTCTTTAGGTCTAGCAAGCAGATAATATTGTAGTAGGCAAGCATCTATAAACACTTCATGTTTTTTATTAGGCTTGAACATTTCAGTGTACTTTGTAATTGTCTTAAATTCTTCTTGGCTGATTGCTTTTTCTGTACAATCTGAATTGTCTTGTATAACAATTCCATTACTGTTTCGCTTTACGCTTTTAGGATTTTCCCAAATAAATTTTATTTCAGTTAAATTCAAACTTCGTAGTTCTTTATTTGTTCGTGCTTTGTTGTAAACCGCTTTAAACATTTTCTGCATATTGAGCAAATTTGTGCCTTTTAATTCTTTTATTAAATAGTCGCACCATAAAGAGTATATTTCTGAATTTATATTTGTAATAGGTATATCTGCAAAACGAGGATATTTTTTGTTCTGCTTCTGTTTGGTTAGTTTACTTAAAAAAGTTTGGTAAACTTGATAATTGGTACTTTTCTTTGCTTCTTCTGTGTTATTGTCAGTTTTAAGTTTATTGATGTGAATTTTTGTACACTCTGCAAGCGTATAGTAATGTTTTGGTTTTTGCTTGGTTTTAATGTTGGATGTTTGAAAAATTAGTTTTATCTCTTTGCCATCTTTGACATTGTTTGTTTTTGCAATGTGTATGAGTTCTTCCAGTAGATTGTTTAAAACATCGTTGTTGTAATCAACTTGAGATTTTATCTCTTTGGAAACTCTACCACAAATGAAAGATTGTGTGTCTTGATTCCATAAATCAAAGTCTGGATTTTCAAGTTTTGGTGTTAAATAAATTTTCTGGGGAGTTGTCTTGTTTTGGTATTTGGTTTTTATCTCTAAACCAAAGGACCTACTTGTTCTTTTAATTAAAATGCCTTCGCCTTTTCGTAGATTGTCTGTAAATCTAAAAACTACTTCGTTTCCATTAGAAGTAATAAAATTAGGGTTAAGATAATTGGACATAAATCAACTATTTTATAGTCGCTAGATTTAATATAGATATGTCCAGTGTGGTAATTAAAACCGTGTAAAATCACAATAAATTTACTACACTTTTTACTACACTTTTGGCGTAAAAACCAAGTGTAGTAGTGTGTTTTTATGAGAAAAATTACGATTGTGAAATTTAATGTAATTTGTTGGTTTTTAGCACTTTACAATTAAAAATATAGGTGGAATTTGTGGGACGTACTGGACTCGAACCAGTGACTGCCCCAGAGAAAGCAACCTAAAACGCGTCCGCTTTTATGGTTTTGACCTCCAATTATTTATCTTTGACTTTTCTCAAAAATTGAGTGTTTTTTCATCCGGATTCCTGCCGGTCTTTATTGTTTTAAAAAAATTATTTTTCCGTTAATTTTTAGTTTTTTAATATTTTATGCGTCCATGCTCAAAAACACGGACGCATTATTTTTCCGTTAATTTTCAGTTTTTTTCAAACATATCTCCTTCGCCAAGCAATAGCCATGACTCGTTAAAATCAGGGATTATTTCTTTTAATTTATTTATTGTTATAAAGAGATTGTGTATTTCTTCTATTAAATCATAGATGGTTTTATCATCATATTTATATTCTTCCTTCATTTTATTTATCTCAGATTCGTTGTAAAGATCATCTGGATCAAATTCAGGGTCAAAATAACTTCTTAATATAAATTCCCTGTCCTTGTAATAATGTATACGCAGTATATAAATAAATTCGATAAAATGTCTTTGCTTATCATTATCTTTGGGGAAATTATAGAAAAAAGGATTTTTATAATTTCGGATAGTATATGTTATAAATTCTTGTAACCTTTTAATTATACTATTTTCTGTCTGTACTATTGTGGAATTATCACTTTTATTAAACATGTCTCCTTCACCAAATAAAAACCAACTTTCATTGTAGTCAGGAATAAAAACATGAAAACATTCCAACAGCTTATATATACCTCTTACTTGAGTATAAAAACCTTCTTCTTTTGAGGGATTGATTTTCTTTCTTATTTTGTCGTAATGAGTTGTGAGATTCTTGTTGCTAATAGCAAACTCTACCAAATGATGAAATCTATATTTGAAATCTACCATTCTGTTTGTAATCTTTGAAGAAAAATCTTCTGGCAGTGCAATAATTTCTGATTTGTCTTTTTCCATGTTACTATTTATTTAAAATTTCAATATCATTATCACCAAATATTAGTTTTAATACCTGGTCTTTTTTGTCTCTCTGAAGTTTGATTTGTAGAATTGCTTCTACTGGATCTGAAGCAGCTTCTTCTTTCTTGACATACACATCTGGATAGGTTATAATGTCAATTTCTCTTATGGAAAGAGCATTGGCAATTTTGGAAATCTCCTCAAGCGAAAATTTCAGTTGACCTTTTAGTTTTTTACTCATGTTAGATGCTGATATGCCTGATTCAGTTGCAACATTAACTTGGTTTAAGTTTTTATCTTTCAATATTTTTAGAATATTGGAAGAAACTAATTCGTTTAAATTTCTCTCTTCTTTCATAGTAAAACTAATTTAATAATTGATTATCAATAGTTTGTATCTTTTTTGGAATTTTATTTTCCAAAAAAGATATTTTTTATTTCCAAAATGGAAATTTATATGTATATTTGCCACGTTTTTAAACAAGTTACTTAACAAACGAAAAACATTTATTAAAAATTTCAAATATGGAAGATTTAAAAACTATCAAAGAGAAGGAAAGAGAAGAAATGCACTCTTATATCTGTAAGAGATATATTGAGATTAAAGGAAATAATCCAAATGCTGCACCTCATAGGATTTTTTCAGCAATAGCAACGGATATCAATTGGACACTGCATGGAGTGAGAAAGGTTTTGATTAAAAATAATCTTTATAAAGGAGAAGAAAAATAATAGGGTACTAAATCGCCAAAACCTGGTAATCGGTGAGAGGTTGCTGTGATTTCTGAAATCGCCAACATAGGTCGCTTGGCGCAAGCCTTATAACACTGGGAAAAGCGACACATAAAGAGCACCACAGCAGCGGGGTTCGACTCCCCGCCACCGGACAAATGTTTAACCAATAAAAATTAATAGTTATGGAAAAGTTAACTCCAGAACAAAGAGTGGATATACTCAAACACCTTCGAGAAGTCGCAAGTATTTCTAATGTATTTAAAGATGCACTGGAGACAATGCAATCATTTGAAAGCCGCTGCGAAGAGAATTTGTTTTTTGGATGCTTCCAAACGGAGATGTTAAACCACATTCATGAAATCAACAAGATTATCTATAACCAATAAAAATTAATAACTATGAAGAAAAGACCAGTTACAGTAGATTTTGACGATTTGTTCGATGATTTAAGCTATTTCGAGCAGCAGTCGTTTTTATCCGACAAGATTCAAGACCAACGCATGGAAGACAAGTTGAAGATTTTCCGCAAATCCTTAACGGATATAGAGATTATGGATTTCATCCATAAGAACGTCGATTTAGCCATCAAGGTGTTAAGAGGCGATGGGTTTGAGATTCATTAAAAATTGAAAGTTGAAATTTGAAAATTGAAAGTTATGGAAGAGTTTGAAAAATGGTTAAATCCTAAAATAACTGTAGAAGATTCACGAATAGATGAAGTGTTGCTTGAATTGGAACTTCAAAGAATAAAGATCCTGGATTTAAAAAAACAGATTAAAAATCTGTGGATATCATTATTAATTCTGGATGCTATGGTTGTATTTCATTTGCTTAATCATTTAATTTTTATGTAATGTTATGAGATATTTGAAGAACTATAATCAGAAATTGAAGAAATTGAATTTAGAGCTTGATATTTTGGAAGAAGAAAACGATCAGCTTATCAAAGACAATAAATTTCTTTGTAATGCTTTAAGAGCATCTTTAGTGTTTGTAACTATATCTCTTGGTTTGGTGATAACAATAATCTTATCAGTTTTATGAAAAACAATTTCAAGTTCAAAATAGATTTCAAGTTTGTTTGTGAAAGTGGAGTAATCCATCACATCGAGACAGGCGAAATGTCGCTGCCACATAACGATTATTACTTTCGCCATAAGGCAATAGTCATGGCAATGAATATACTCATTGAAAATGCCGACTATATCAAAGAAGGAAACAAACAATTAGAAGACTTTAAAATCATTTGGGAGGAATAGAAATGGATGAAATAAAAATGTTATGTACAGTAATACAATCTATGCAATCTCAATTGAAAATTCTAAATAGAGAAATTTTATTTTTAAAAGAAGAAGTCAGTAATATTAAAATGAGACAATTATACAAATGAACCTCTACAGTGAACAGTTATACCGTCATTTTCAGCAGCTGCCGAAAGGTGACTACATAAGGATAAGGGACGAGCTTTGCAAGTTCCTTCATTGGAGTCTGCCGAAGTTTTATAGGCGCGTGACTGGCGAAACCAGGATAAATTATCAGGAGAGAGTTCTGATTGAAACTTTCTTCCAGAAGAAAATTTTTAAAATTGAATAGATATGTCATACTTTGAAGATAGATTGAAACAACTGCATATTACAGACAAAAACAACGTCTATAAGACGAGAGACGCGGAAGGAAGGTCCATTAACTTCCATTTCTTTACCGAGACGGACAAAGGCGATATATCTATCAATTACATCAGCATTGACGGAGCTGTCGAGGAATACGAGACAGAGAACCGCAAGATCCGCAGATTTTCTCGCATAAGATTGCAGAATCCAAAAGGAGATATGAAATACAAACAGCCTGAAGGAACTGAAACTTTGCCTTTTGTCACTCCGGAAATCCTGAAGACATACAAGAAAGGCGAAAAGGTAGCGACACTGTATATCGTCGAAGGCGAGTTCAAAGCGTTTGCCATGTCTAATTTCGGTCTGCCGACATTCGGCATCGGCGGCATCCACAACTTCAAGGACAAGAAGAAGGACAACATCCACCCATACATTATAGAATACTGTCGCAAATGCCAGGTGAATAACATTGTATTGTTATTCGACGCCGATTGTCTCAAAGTGGAATGGAAGGAAGACAAGGAACTGACTACACGTCTGAAGTCATTCTATAGCGCGCTTAACACATTCAACGAATATCTGAAACCTCACGGTATAACCTTGTATTTCTCACACATCGTAGCCGACAGCGAAGACAAAGGAATCGACGACGTTTTATATGGCGGTCGCGATGTTCAGAAGCTTGTCATCAATGAACTGGAAGGACTTCTTACAGGTACTAATGAAAGGAAATACATACTTACTTATCTAATATCAGGAACTTCACCATTTCAAATTCAAAGGATTTTCGGATTAGACAGCGCAAAGACTTTCTACGAAAACAATATAAAAGTTCTTGAAAACAAGGAATTTATTTACAAAGGCAATCCGTATTATGCCGACGAAAACGGCAAGCTAGCGGTCAGCTGGAAAGGTCAACAGAAGAATTACGTCCGTATTGGAACGGAATATTATAAGAAAATTGTCGAGAAAGCACCAAACAAGCAAACTGAAATCAATATTGTACGCTGGTCTAAAGAGAATATCAATCAGGACTTCCACAACTCAAAGGAATTCATCAAAATGATTGAAAAATGCGACGCGTTTACCAATATTCCGGAGAATGATCCAGAGAAATACCAGCAGATTATCATATCGGAAAAAGACGGAATCACATCACGCCTGTACAACAGATATTCGCCAGTCACACATGTTCCAGAGGAAGGAAGCTGGCGAACCATCAACAAACTTCTACATCATATTTTCGATTATAAGAATGTGGCCGGTGAATCATTATATGATTTTGCTTTAGATTACATCCAATTATTATATACACAGCCAATCAAGCATCTTCCAATCCTTTGCCTGGTGTCGAAGGAACGCGGAACAGGCAAGACAACATTTCTGAATTTGCTTCGCGCAATCTTCGTTGAGAATATGCGTATTCTCGACAGCGAAAGACTTATGTCTAAGTTCAACGGCTCATGGGCTGGAAAGCTCATTGTCTCCGTCGACGAATCATTCATCAATATGGATGAAAAGAACGGAGCAGGCAACAAGCTGAAGATGATTGCGACCAATGCCACAATTCCATGCGAAGGCAAGGGAAAGGACTCCACAGAAGTTCCAAACATATCAAAGCTCATATTATGTTCCAACGATGAATATAACTTCGTTAAAATCGACATGGAAGAAAACCGCTATTGTATCATAAAGGTCAATCCTATTGAAGACAGCCGAGACCCACACATGTTCGACAAGATGGTTGACGAGATACCGGCGTTCTTGTATTTCCTTAAAAACCGACAGCTGTATTATCCAGAGAAGTCAAGATTGTGGTTTGAAGAGACATTGTTTGAGACCGAAGCGTTGAACAAAATTAAGGAAAGGACTGAATCAGCGGCAGTCAAACATATTAAAGATGTCATCAAGGAACAGTTCTATATGCAGGAAACCGATACGATTAAGTTGTCGGCAAGTGTAATTCTAAACCTTGTGAAAGAAGATTATCGTTTCATTACAAGGATGACGGTAAAGGAATGGCTGAAGGATAACGGCTATAAAAATGGAACGGCAACAAACTTCAAATACAAATACAATTACGACGACGATGTCTTCGTATATGCAAAGGATAGATGTTGTACTTTCAGAATCTATGATTTTATGACAGAAACGGAAATAGCGGAGTTCTACAAGGGCATGGCAGAAAAATAAGGCGTTTTCGACAAAATCTACATAAAGCGGTATGTTTCAAAACTTTACCGCTTTTTTATTGCTTTTGTAATAGGAAAGAAAAATAATTTTTGAAAAAATATTGTAGATTTTGTAGATAATGTAGATATGGAGTGTAAGTTGTTGTATATTATATATTTATATATCTACAAAATTAAAATATATTGTAGATTTTGTAGATGAAACTACAACTATCTACAGTTATCTACAAAGAAAAATCGTTGTAAATTATTATATATCAACAAGTTCTACATAATTTTCAAAAATCTACATTTTTTTTGAAATCTGCACGGAAATTTAAAAGCGAAATCTATTTCGGTAATCTTTCAAGTAAGCCCAAAACTTGGATTTATCCCGATTTTTTGCTATACTTTTGTAGTCTCATAGGTTAAATGGTTACTACATGTTTTCCTGAGGTTGCCATTACGGTAACTTCGGGAAAACTAAAAGGAAACACGTTGAGAAACTGAAAGTTGAGAGATTATGGAACAAAAAGAATTATTAAACAAGAAAATTGCACAGTTCATTGAAGAAGTAGGCAAAGCAGAACTTACGCCGGAACAGAGTAAAATATTTCACACTTTTACAAAAGCAAAGAAAGAAATCAAATTTGACATTACAGATTGTGAGGGTATAAATCTTAGAATAATAATAGACCCTGAACATGAAGTTAGAAAGATATTAATCAAACATTATAATACTAAAAACGGAACAGTAACGGCAAAAGATATTTTGAAAATGTTTGATGTCGTAAGGAAGGGGGAAAAGAGGTTTAATGATGGAAATTATGTGTATTCTGTAACAAGGCAAAAGAACGGAGTTACATATAAGACTGTTATAAAGATATTTTCTAATGGGAAAGATGCCGTATTAAAGTCATTTCACTCTACAATAGGATATGAAAAAAGAAGAAAGTCAAAAACCATCTCTTCTGCGAATCATAAATGATTGGGTGACGTGTCTAATGACCTTCTTCTTTGATTGTAGTCAAACAGATTTTACCCTGCATATTAAACTACAAATTATTTGAGGGAGCGCACCCATCCCAACATCCCACTACTGACATTGCTAATTTAACGTACTACGCAGATTTTTTTAGGTGTAGTGTCTGCAAGCCGAGCGCTATAGCATTGCAAATATACAAATAAAATTATATAAATGTTTAAAAACCAATAAAAAAATATTATGGAAGACACAGAAAAAAGAGAAGTATGCCAAGGATATACCATTAAGATGTATCCTGAGGAAATAGCACGTTTCAAGCGTCTTGCTTCCGAAATGGATAACGTCAAGACTCAGCGCGACGCATTGAACGCCTTAATGGATTTCTTCGAGAATCCTAAGACCGTTGTCAAAGACAACCCCGAACTTATCAAGAAAAACCAAGAGCTTGCCGAGGAAATCGTCCGCTTGAAACAGCAGCTCGAAGAGCTTACCAACACAGGCAACGACAACGCCGTGGCTGCACAGCGTCTCCAGTTAGAACTCGACAAGGCTAACGAGACAATAGCAGCTCGCACCAATCGTCCGGAAAACGTCTTCGAGGTGGAGATTCATCCAGTAGCGTTCCATTTCCTTAAAGGCATGGCGGAGAAGACCAAGAAGACTCCTGGCTATATCCTCACAGACCTTTTCATTAGAGACCTTCAGAACCCACGCGCCAACAACCTTCCTTATATAGTAGCCTCATCGGAGATAAAGGCTAAGTTAGAGGAATACAAGAAGTCACATCCGGAAGAATACCAAGGAAAGGAGGCTTGACATGTTGGAAGGTTTAAAGGAAATGTTCGGCGGTCCGTCAATCGGAACAATGCTGAAGGCTTTACCAAAGAGCAAGATTGACGAAACAGCACAGGTTATCAACGCTTTTATCGCTGCCAAGCTTAAATCTGTAGATGTGAATGAGGGCGAGACAGCAGCTGCTCTCATATTAGATGCTGGCGATACTTGCATGATCAACATCGTTACTATCAACGACAGTCTTTCAGTAGTGGAAATGAAAGAAAGGTTTTCCGTTAACGAATTAATCAATAATATTGTGGAGGGCTTGAAAAATGGATATAAATGATTTGAAAGGTGACGCTCCTGTCATCACGCTTGACGACATAACGGGCAGGTTCAAGACTAAGACCCAGCGTCAGGATTACTACGAGCCTAAGGAAGTGGCTACGTCTGAAGGCAGCACAAACATATATGACCCATACGGAGAGACCACGTCGGCCGACTATTCAGGCGGATGGGACGACGCAATGGAGCAAGAAAAGACTATTTCACCGGAACGTGCACACCGTACAGGCGAACGTATAGCAAAGGTTATTGATACCGGCTTTAATTTCTTTGCTTCAAACATGCTGGCCAAGACAGGCAAGGATTACAAGGCAAAGCCAGCTGACTTGCAGGACATAGCCGACGCATGGGGCGACATGGCACACGATAAACAATGGGAGTTTTCTCCGGCATTACAGCTGCTTGTTTTATATATAATGGTATATAGTCCGCTGATGAAAGAGGCTCTCAACGACCGACGTCTCATGGAAATGGAGGAACGTCTGATGAAACAGGAAGAAAAGATTAGGGAGATAGAAAATGAACACTCAAGAAATA
The DNA here is from genome assembly GCA_045631805.1 of Bacteroidales bacterium. Classification (GTDB taxonomy): domain Bacteria; phylum Bacteroidota; class Bacteroidia; order Bacteroidales; family F082; genus Limimorpha. The sequence goes on from JAZQVL010000092.1 coordinate 10,322, forward strand.
GAAGCCAAGAAGCCAAGGCAGAAGCCGGAGGAAACGCGTGAAGTCTTTAAAATGGTGTTCGTAGGTAAGCCTGGCACAGGCAAGACAACGGTCTTGCGCAACATCCTTCGCGAATGTCTGGAAAGCGGACGCCGAGCCTTGATTGTCACACCGCATGAAAACGAGTGGGAAGACGTTCCGATGGTACATCCGAGGTTTCCAGAGCGCATAAGAAAATATCGTGGCGCACGCCGTCTGATATGCCACGGAGAAAAAGAAATCTTAGAGAACATCAAGCGTAACTTCGTCAACGGCTTCCTTATCTTCGACGACTGCAAAGCTTACATCCGTCCGAGCGACCGCGTATATATGGAGCAGTTCCTTCTGGCCTTACGACAGAAAGATGTCGATTTCGCCTGTTGCGGCCACGGCTTCACGACAATTCCGCCAGTGTTCTACACCTTTGCGACCGAGTTTTTCATCTTCGCCACGACCGACAACCCGAAGAAGCGCAAGGATGATGTTATGAATTATGACCAGGTTGAAAAGACTGTTGCAAGAGTTAACAAGCTGGCAGAGACAAAAAAACATTATTATGAAATTATAAAGAATCAATAGCAATGAGCAATGAGCCAAGAGCCAAGAGCAATGACATTGAAGGAGCTTGCCGACCGATGGGGCGTATCGTGTAAGACGGTGAAGAAATGGCTGAAGCCTTTTGAAGCGGAGATAGGGCCTAAAATAGGCAACGTCTATTCGCCTCACCAGGTGAAGATTATATTAAGCAAATTGGAGTAATTGTTTCCTTTTTATAAATTTTTAATTAAACATTATTTACTCGAAGTTCCCATCGCTGGGAACTTTTTTTTAACAGAAGATTTTTTTTCTTTTCAGAGGTAAACCCATTGAAAAATAATAGTATCTTTGCAGTCAATCTTGATTGTATGCAAAGAAGTCACCTTAAAAATAAGTCTGAGCTTTTAGAAGCAAGTGCGGATTTGCTTCATAATAATAATTTATATCCTGGAGTTGCTCATGCAGCATACTATAGTTGTTTTCAATTAATGAAAAACATTTATTTGTTTGTAATGGGTAAATCTGAACAAGATTTGGACTCTGCTGTTATACAATCAAGCTTTGGGGTACATGAATTTATTTTGAAAGAAGTTTCAAATTTTATTCAGGAAAGAAACAGCGAAGCGTCAAGATTGCTTAGAAATAAAATGCCTCAGTTGAAGAAATATCGTGTAAAAGCTGACTATAAAAACGAAGATTTTGATTTTGACGATAGTAAGATGTCTATTTTATTGTCAAAAGAAATCTTGAAAATATTAAAAAGATATTGACTATGGATGCAAAAGAATTTATTAAGAATGAATTGGCATTGTTTGTAAAACAATTTACCAAAACAAAAGTGAGCTATGAATATGATGGTAGCACTTTGGTACATTTTGTAGAAGTAGTTCCAAATGAAATCTTTCATCAAAACAATGAATATATTAACTGGGAGGAAGACGTGTATCAGCGTTTTAATGCTTTGTTTACAGACCAGACAATATGTTTCGTTTCTGATGATGATCCTGTGAGAGTAGAATTTCCAGAAGTTTTTTTTGAAGGAATAGATTATGCTCCATATACAACGGGAGAAGTTGTCAATACATATAGCAAGGTTAAAGTTGTAATTCAAAGTTTGAATTATGATATGATAACATCAAATATAGCTGTGCCAAAAATGGAAATTCAATTCGCTTGATTATGGAAAATAATATTCGTGTAAAAAGTATTTTGTTGCTGGAAAGTGATTTCAGAAGAATCAGTAGTGTTATGTTCGGTGAAGATGTTGTTTCTGAGGTTACGATAGAAACTGAAATAAGCAATCCTAACAATAATCTCATCAACGTAATGGAAACAGTTGCTGTTATACAAAAGTATAATGAACAAGAACAGGTTTCAATCAGAGTTAAAATGGTGGGTGTTTTTGAATGTGATAATATAACTTGCTATGAAGAATTTGGAAAGATTCAGGGAGCTTCTATAATATTCCCATACATTAGAGAACATATAACAAGCCTTTCTGTAAAGGCTGGAATACCGGCTATTATTCTGCCACCAGTTGACTTTGAAAATAGTGTAATACAATAATGATATAAACTAAAAGACCTCTCGCAAGGTCTTTTTTTTATCCTCTCAAACGCCTTGTCTCTCACGGCTCACGGCTCATATCCCACGGCTCTCTGATGAAAAATTTTTTCAAAAAACTCTTGACAAATTGAAAAAAGGCCGTATCTTTGCCACGCTAAAAGTTTAAAATAAAGAGGCGTGGAAACAAATTCACGTCCGTTCTTGCGGGCTTTTTTTATGCCCTGACGATATATCGGTGTCCTCCCGTGCATACGTTGTAATGGCGTATGCGAGCCTCTTTGTTAAGACTTTTAGCAGCGGGTCGGGACACCGTTTTTTATTTGTTCCGAATGCTAAAAAAATTAACAAAATGGAAAATTATTTTACCCAAGAAATGAAGGCTCAGATTCATGAAAGCCTTTACAAAATCAGAAGAGTTTCTATCGATTTTGATCATGCTTTACAAACAGGCTACACCGTCAAAGACAGAGATGAGTTCTATCGCTTCTTTGTTCGCCAGCTTGGCATAGAGATTACTTGGCTTGAAAGCCGTTTAAACGCTTTAATCGAGGAAGGAGGCGCAAGATGAAGACTATTGCATTAGACAGAATTTCACTTGTAAAAGACTATGTGTCTTCAGATTTCAACAGAGAAAACGAGGAAACGGAATTGCATTTCTGCATCGACAGCATCAAGGAAAACATCATCCTCCTCACCAAGCTGAAGGAAGACCCGACAGATGAAATGATAGATGGCGGCATCTACAGACTTACGGGCGTGCTTAGATATATGGAGGTGCTTATTCACGAAGCTGAAGCTATAAGAAAGGAAGGAGGCGAGGCATGAAGACGATAGAACTCCATAGAATCTCGTTGGTAGATGACTACTGCAAGTCAAAGATAGAGGAAGACAGCAATTTGAATCTTTGCATAGACATTCTTTCGTCAACAATTCTTTCCATAGTGAAATACGCCGACGATGAAAACAACATTGACACCAAGCAGCTGTATAATGTTGCACATGTGCTTCGCACGTTAGAAGACATGCGCTTGGAAGTTAGAATAATCAAGGAAGATTATGTAGTATGATTACAATATAAAATAGAACGGACATTTTTTTTATTTTTTTTTTGAAGCGGCGGAGTCGGGTACTTCGCCGCTTTTTTTATGTCCTAAACTGTCCTAAATTGTCCTAATCGGGAAAAATCGGGAAAAATTTGTCCTAATCGGTCCTAAACTGGAACCTGTCATTTCTGGTCGCTGTAGCTTTGCTGAAAAATTTATTAACAAATCAAAATTAAAAAAAAATGGATAAAATTTTTAAAAACGACAAAATCATGGGCTTGGTTGCCATCGGTACATTAGTAATAGTTGGCTTAATGTATTACAAACAATACAAAGCAGAAAAAGCACTTCCTGTCGAAGAATAAAATTATTTACAAACCTTAAAAAAAAATAAAAAGATGAGCTTACAAGAATCATTAAAAAAAACAGTGTCTTTCAGATACAAAAACACAAATACTCAGGATTCAAAACGTTTGGGTATCTTTCCTGGTCACTACGACACAAGCGAGCTTTCAAAAGATGGTAGTGGTAATGTTTACATTACACACGGCAATCCTACACCATTGGTAGAAGCAGGTTATCAATGCGACCAGATTGCAGACGACTTTAATTCTAAGGTTACTGCAACATCAAGAGCTAATGCAAAAGACCCTATCGAAGTCAGACCAGTCAAGGGCCGTACACGTGTTGCAGATTTCTTGAATTACGTTAAGTATTCAGGCTCTAAGGTGACAAAGATCCGTATCACTGACTACAGCGGTGACACAACAAGAGCATTGTTCAATGGCGAGTTGGAAATCTCACAATCTTCCATCGGCTCAAAAGGCGGCAGCGACTACCTTCAACTTTCAACATACATCGACGCAAGAAACTTCCAGACCAACATCATTGAAATCGACCTCGAGCAGCAAAACCTCTTGCTTGACGAGACAACAGTCGTCATCATGGATGTTCCAGCCGGTGCAGACTTCCAAATGGACTATATCTTAGCTTAAAAGATAAAGTTACGGCAAACAGACAACATGGGCGGCGAAAAATACGCCGCCTTTTTTATTAAAAACTAAAAATTGAAAAATATGAATTTGAGTGAAATTAAAAGTGCCGTTCGCGCCAATATGAGAAGCAGCAGCCTCCATGGCAAGAACATAGAGTTTGAAGCAAAGACAGCAGCAGCCGGAAAAGTGCTGGCCACAGCCATGTTGTCACTTGTTTTAATGTCAGACATCAAAATCAAACATATCAAGAAAGGAGTCAGCTACAAAGACTTCGACATGGTATTCTACAGCAGCTCCGATGCCAGTTCCTTTTATGGAAAAGTACAGCAGTTAAGCAAAGACATTCAGCCATCTGTTTCGGTGTTCAGGGGCCAGACTTCAACAGTAAGCCACAACGGCAATGACACTACACGCAAAAAATGGTATGAACTCGTTGGCGGTTTTGGCAACTGGGTCACCGGACTCGTCACCACGGGAGCTGGATTGGTGAACAATAAATTCGACTCTTCGGAAGCGGCGGCCTTAGCACAGGCAGAAGCAGATAGAGCAGCAGCTGAAGCAGAAGCGGCCAAGAGCAGAAACACCATGATGGCTATCGGCGCAGGAGCGTTTGTGTTGATTTTAGTATTAATCTTAGCGCTTCGTAAAAAATGATAAGCAACAACTCAGGAAAATTCTCTTCTCCAATGTCCAATTACGTTGGGGAAGGGACAGCGCCGAAGTTACCTACGGCTCCAATGAGCAGCACAAGCGGCATTGGACAGTTTATCGAAGAATACTTCGGTCGTTTCTGGTGGGTATGGTTGATAGTATTTATAATCATTAAAAACAAATAAGAGATGAACGCGAAACAGATAATCCATAAATACATGCTTAGTGCCACTAAAAAATCTGACAAGAAAATTCAAGTGAAATGTCAAGATGTCGGAAGCGGCAAACAGGTATATTCCGCAATATTTGAGGCTTATCCTGCTTATGGTGCTCATATAGAGAAAGTAAAATCAGGTATCAATTACAAGGATTTTACATTGAAATTTGATGCAAAATGGGCTACTGATGAGTTTATAGACATATTGTTAAAAATCAAATCGGACGTCTCATTGAAAGTCCAGGACCCAACGCCTCCTACTACAGAGACACCTAAATTTGACGACCCGACACAGCCGGCTCCAACCTACACTGCACCAGGTTCGGGAGCCTTTACGACAATAGCAGGAACAACAGGAAATAACAATAAAATTTTCATTATTGCCGGAGCGGCTGTATTGGTGCTGGCTTTAGTATTGGTATTAGTAAAACGTAAATAATAGAGTTATGGCAGCAGTAAAAAAGACAGAAACACCTAAGATAACCAACACCACCATCACAACATCTAAGCCTGTATATATGATGACAGCCATAGAGGGAGACAAAAGCGTAGATAAAAAGAAACTCGCCATTGTCGGTATCGCAGCGGTGATATTGGTCGCATTGATATTATGGAAACGCAAATAAAATACAGATTCGCCGATATAGGCCATTGGCTCGCCAGGTGCGACCATTCCACCAATGTTATAGAGCTTCATTCGGTGGAATATCCGAAACTATCACCGTTGTACAGAGATTACGTATGGATTCATGAGTGTGTACATCTGTTATACAATGTATATGATGAAGCTGAGTGCAACAGAATAACCGATGAAATCTTCATGCAGCGTGCCGCTTCGGAAAAGGAAAGGAAGGAGAGAGAGAGGTTTATCCAGACGAGCAATGGTTCCATTGTTGAGATGAAGAGAAGAGATACCAATCCCATGGCGATAGTATTGGCTTTAACGATTCTGTTAGTAGTATTTATGAATTTAAAATAATGATATTATGGAAGAATTTATTAAAAAAATAGATTTAAATAAAATGATGACAGTTGCATTCGGATTAATTATCCTGATAGCTGTTGTTATCATCATCCGTAAGAACAGAAAAAAATCCAAGGCAGAAGCGGACAACGACGCTTATCTCAAAATGTTGTCCGGCAATGTTTCTATCAGCAATCTGACCCACGATTATCCATCATGGTATGAATCCAAGGCCATAAGCCTGGCTTCGGCTCTCGATGCTTCCTTCGGCAACAACGGAGGTCTTGCCGGATGTGATCAGAAAAGCGTCTATGCAATCATGGAGCAGCTTCGGACCAAGGACGACGCCAAGCAGCTTGAATTTTCTTTCGGAACACGCGAACTTAATTCATCCTGGCTGAAGAGAAAGAAAGCCATGACACTGCCACAGGCAATTCAGGAACTTATGAGCACCAAGGAACATGAGAAGGTAAACGAGATACTTAAAGAAAACGGAATAGATTATTCATTCTAAAAACATAGTGCCATGAAAGAATTATTAAGAAACAAGAAAATGATGATAGCTGTTGCGGTACTTGCTATTGTAATAGTGCTTGTCATCATCCGCAAGAGAAGAAAGGACGCAGAAGAGGCAGACATTATTATGTCAGAATCTTCATCTTCGACAACCAGTAAGGATTTGCCATCGGCTTCCTTTCCTTTACGTCCGAAATCGGGAAGCTACACCACTTCGACAGGTTCTTACGGTAAGCAGATAGCCGACCTTCAGAAGATGTGCAATGAAAAGTACGGAACAAACCTCGTTGTAGATGGCAAATTCGGTCCTAAGACAGAAAAAGCCTTTGAGGAGAAGTTTCCTACGCTTCTTTTTCCGGGAGAAATAAGTCAGAATCATTATAACACCTTGATGGCATGAAAACAAGTGCAATAGGAAGACGTCTTATCAAGACCTTTGAGGGTTACCGTTCCGAAGCCTATATATGTCCGGCTGGCAAATGGACCATTGGCTACGGCCATACCCGCGGAGTGAAGGAAGGCGACACCTGTACGAAAGCGCAGGCCGACGAGTTCCTGAAGGAAGACCTCAGGGATGCGGAGAACGCCGTCAACGCACAGAAGCTTGACATCAGCCAGCACCAGTTCGACGCTCTTGTAAGCTTAGTATATAACATAGGTTCAGGCAACTTTCAGGATTCAACGCTATTGAAGATGTTGAAACAAGACACCATGGCGAGAGAGAGTCTCAAAGAAGCCTGGAGCCGATGGAAGTACGCTGGCGGCATGGTGCAGAAAGGCCTCGTCAGACGAAGAGCCGCAGAATGGCAGATGTACAGGCACGGTTTTTTTCTCAAAACGCTGCCGATAGCAATACTGGCAGCGGTGATAGCAATAGTAATAATCAGAAAAAATGCAAAATGATATGAGTTTTGGAAACAACGTAGAAGTCATGGGCTTCGAGAAAAGCGGATGGTCTAAGATAGCGCAAAGTGAGAATGTCACATATATGGGCAAGCCAATTACTCCTGAAGCGCAAGATGATGAACCGGTATGGACTATTAAGAAGATAGAACATCCACCAGGAGCAGGCAAAGACGGTTTTCAGTATATAACCATAAAGTACAGCCAGAATCGTGTGAAATGGAGTGAAAAAGAAAACTTGGAATACAAATATTTTTGGATATGAAAAGACTTGAATATAATCCATTAAGCGGCGAGTTCCAGTTCGTCAATTTCGAAACAGTCATCGTTGACAAGACAGATGCGACGGCAGGTGTACTGGTTGGATTCTCTTCAGAAAAAGACTATGAACATTCTTCATTGCTGGAACATCAATGTAGCGTAGCCCATGAGACTGTCATAACCGACATTGAGAACAATGAGGCAAGCTCCTATCTCATTATATGCGTGCCTCAAGGCCATGAGTTAGACTACATCTCATCCAACGGAATGATCATTCCTACGGAACGCCTCAAGCAGGAAAATTCTTACAACGTATATTCTTCCGTTCTGCCTATCAACGGCGGAAAGATGGAAAATATAGCTATCAAAATCTATTAAATTATTAACTAAACAATTAAATTATGTCAAACAACAAAATTAAAATCTACGGACAGTTGGAGTCAGGTGTGAAAGATGGCTTCGTCACTGATTCGGAACAGGTGTGCACATCAAAAAAAATTATGGTAGTTGGCGGCCCTTTGGCAGAAGTGGACGATGACAAATGGCCTGAAGACTGGAAAGAAGCTAATGGCAACAAATTCATTCCTCAGGGCAAATCTTTGGATGATGTGCTCGAAGAATTATTTAACAAAACCAAAGACGGCCACGTTGAGTGGTCTAATGCTATTTGGAACCCTACCATCAACAATCCTCAGATAGACAATTTTATATTAGGTGGAAGCAATATCAGCAAGACTGGCAATGATTATGTAGTTGAAACTGGTGCAACAATCACTGCTACAATATCTGGAGGAAAAACAGTGTCAGACAATGTCAGAAAATGGACTCTTGCTTTTGATAAAGATTGCGGCTATTATAAAGAAGTCGAAAAAGAAAATGGTATAACAGAATGGATTTGGACTGATACTGACTATACTGTGCAACAATCAGGTACAGACGATTCTGTAAATATCAATTATGGTGTCAAATGGAATGGCGAATCCGGCAAACCAAATGAGCTAAAAGTTCAGTCCGGTGATAACACAATAGAAGTCATAACAACTCAATGTACAGCAAGCGTGGCCCAATATGAACAGGAACATACTGTATATGCATCAACCAATGCCAAAGAAAAACTTGACAATATTGAAAGTTCTATTAGTGATGCTGGAGCACAAACAATTCAACTGAAAAATTCATCTGGAGGCAATCCTTCTTGCGAAGCAACAGTTTACGGTTCGCTTTACTGCTTCCTTGGCGGTGTGGCAAAGGAAGTCAAGGCTAATGACTCCGACATTTCCGATACAGTGCGAAATTTAGGCAAAAAATCATTCGTTCGTAGCATAACAACAAGCGGAACAAGCATAACAACAAGCGGAACAAGCACACCTTATACATTGACAATACCTCCTCAAGGCACAGGCGTTATTGCCGTACCAGCTGGTTACGAGTTATCTCAGATTGAGCAAATGACCGCCAGTATGTTAGACTTATGGAAAAAAGATACCACTAACAATGTAAAAATTGCTGATGCTGATGGCAAAACCATGCACGACTACACAGTTTACATTATTTCTAACGGCGGCGATGGAAGTGCGGATTTTAATAATATCAAAATTAAAAAACAATAAATACTATAAGATATGAGTAACGTGATTAAAACAGCGTGGGGAACAATGTTCGCCACCATGGGCAGACAGCCGTTAGAAGCAGACGTATGTTTCGATAACGCAGCAGCAGCTTTTGCATATATCAAAAAAGAGACTGGCACAGCCTACGAGGGCAAGATAATTTCCATCAAATCAACATCTATCTATGATGGATTCGAATACCTTAAAGGTATCTACATGGTGACAAGTTATGGCACAAATGCTTCCATTATGTATGCATGTAATGGTGAAAATGTTCAAAACAAGGTTGAAGTATCATGCTCTACACCTGTCTTAGAATATACTGCGCAAACACAAACAATAAGATTTACATTTAACGGCAGCAGTGAAATCTCCTCAACAACAGTCATTCAGAAGAATGAGTCTGGTTCAGTTTTAGAGCAGGAAAGTCTATTGACTAGTGATGCTGTCAATGTAGTATCCAATTTAGGCAAGACAACGCTCGTGTTCAAATTCACTTTTGAAGACGGTACTACAGAGACACAGGAATATGTCATCGAACAGATATTGCCTTTATATGTCGGAGCATTGGCAGACACTTCAAACATCACTTCAAAATTAAGTGATCTTGAAGAAGTCGTGTCGAAAGACCATGACATCAAGTTTGAAAGCATTGCGGCTAATGAAGCGGACAGGTTAGTTGTCTTTGCTCCTAATAGCAGCAGAACATTTGAGAAACTCATTTCAAGAGGATTCTATGTTCCAATGACAACAAAAGATGCTGAAACAGCTTTGGCAATAGGCGAAAGAAATGAAATGTATAGCATTTATATTTCCGACCCTTTGAAAGCTGGCAGCGTTGACGACATTGTCCTGTCAATGGCATATTCAGATTGATGTACAACAAAAAGGCTGTCTAACAAGTTTTAGACGGCCTTAAAAAAATGATGATTATGGAAAAAGTTACCAAAATATACGCTCCATTGGAAAGCGGCTGCAAGGACGGGTATGTTACTACAGCCAATCAGATAAAAGGACTTGAAGACTTCATATCCAATACGGCCACAGGCATAATAGACATTGAGTATCTGTCATTAAGAAAATTATGCGATGACGGAGAGCTGGTGCCTGGAAGAAGGTATCGCATTATAGACTATGTGACTGTTATTAATGAAAGACAATTAAAATCGGCGGGACATCCTTTTGCGGTTATTGTGACTGCGGAAACGACTTCGAGATTGAGAGCAGAAGCAAAAGCTTCTGTTTTGGATGGTGATACTTATTTTGCAAATTCCGATCTCGACTCATGGGTGTTGAAATATGACATAAGCAACAATAGGGACAAATATTTTTTCGCTGATGAAGAGTCGGGCAAAGGTGTCATATACTACATGAAAGATGAGTTTGACAATGAAGCTCATTTCGATTTCAAGAACGTAACATGGGACGAATTGTACACTTTTGAAACATCAACTCAGGGAGACGGTTCCATGAATGGAGAATGCATCTGTAATAAGATAGGAGCTTATTATTCTTCTTCTGGACGACTGTTTCTAAATTCAATCGTAGTTCGTGGTAATAACAACAATATCGAGCCAGGCTGTTCCGGAATAATTGTTGTTGGTAATAATAATAAAATTTTGAAATCTTACAATATAAACCTTGTAGGAGACTGTAATATTGTTAACGAATGTCAACATATAAACGTTTCGGGTGGTATATATAAATTATATAATTCTATATTTAGAGGGTGCAGTAATCTTTATTTAAACATTTTAAGCGATTCTTACAATGTAGTTTGTAGTGGCGTATATAGTTCAACTCAATTCGTTGACATTATAACGGACCCTACGCTAATAACGTATATAAGTCCAAATACTAAAGGAGAAGCAGCAGTCCGCACGACAGGCAATATTGGAGTTCCTACCGAAGCTGGATTTGCATTCAGAGGAGACATAGAATCGGACAACGATCTGAGTCATGTGATTTACAATATCCCGGCTAATAGGGTGTATTTTAGATTATTGCCGAATATATCTTTTCCCAGTCTGTCTAATATAGAGAACCTGAGATACGTGACAGGAGGCAGAGGTGATTTTGCAACTCTGCATCAAAAGGCTTCCTTGAATAATAAATATGATAGTTTTTCCAAAACCGTCTATCTTATCTATGACATAGACGCATGGTATATATTAGATTGTTATGAAGAGGCGCTGCCAAGTTATGTTGGAGAAGATGGAACAACCATGAGAGGGTTGACGGGTAGACAGCGCATGAGTTTTTTATCACCACACCTTCAGTATAAGGATTTTGACACGCTGATTTCATCAAATGATTTTTTAATTGAAGATACAAGTTCATCATCTGAGTTCGGAGATTGTCATTACGGTAAGGTTAGCCTTGGCTTAGGACATAGCGACAACAATGTTTTGACTGGCTTGAATTTAATAATGCACAAAGGTGGTCGTAGAAATTCTTATGGCGAAATAAGACATGTTTTTCCTAATAGAGAAGGTTATTACGGAGTGTCACTCAGGCTCGGAATGGAATCATTTAATTTACAGAGTTTTATTACAAATAGTGACGGTTCGGAGGAAGTCCAGAACGCACGTTTAAGCGGTGTAGAAGACCCCTCTGAAGAAACTGATGCCGTTAATAAAAGGTATTGCGATGCAAAATTTAACGAAAAAAGTATTGTGTTAACCTATGATTGTGAAGGCGAATTTACGTTGACGGCCAATAAGAGGCTGCGTTTCTGTGCTGCGATAGAAGGTGACTTGCAATTCACATTAGATGATGAAGCAAGACTAATGAGTGACCAGTGGCATATCTTTGGAGATGACTTCGTAAAGCCTTTCGAGGTTGAGTTTTTTGTAAATCCTGATTTAAGTACCTCTCCTGAAGTTACTTTCATAAGCAACAATTATAATACTAACATCTATTGGGAAAAACCTTTTGAAGCCAAGCCTGGATGTTATTATAGGATTACAATAGACTATAATATCGCCAAATTCGTGGAGATAGAAAATTATGAATTAATCAGACCAAGATAATGAACCTCCACCTCAACATAACACAAGACGTAGGGCACGGGATCATGGTCATGTTCCTGTGCTTCGTCCTGGTGCTGCTGTCGGTCGTGATAGACCTGTTCACCGGCATACAGGCGGCAAGGAAGTGCAGGGAGAAGCTCCAGAGCCACATCCTCAGACGAACCGTCAACAAGGTGATAAGCTATCTTACAGTCGTGTTCTTCGGAATATTCATAGATGTTTTAGGCTTGTGCTTTCCATGGTATGCAATACCATACTGCTGTATCATTACAACATTATGCTGCATACTCATTGAAGGTAAGTCGGTCATCGAGAACCATGCCAAGGCCAAGAACCCGGCGGCCAGCGTTCCGGAGACGGTGGCAGAGATAGCCGAATGGCTGAAAAACCACGAAGATGTTTTGAGAGAACTTAAAAACAAGGCGAAATGAAACGTGAAATAATTTATTAACAATTTAAAAATCAGAAGTTATGCAAACTGAAATGAAATTCAATAACAGAGGCGAAAATTCAAAGAAAGCCGCTAAGATTCTTAAAGACAACAAAAATGAATATCAACGTCTTCTCAAAGCTGAAATTGCTAGTCAGAAAGGCAAGAAGAACGTATGTAAGGCGGCTAAAGCTGCTTCAAAGAAACACAAAAAAATGACATGGAAACAAGCTTTGAAAAAGGCTTCAAAATAACATCACTTATGCCAACCTCCAAAACCAAAATACCGACAGGCGACAGCAAGGAAGACGTTTATGTTCGTCGGGCTATAATAGTGGAACGCTTATATCCGCTTAAGGGTAAAAGCGTTCCATGCGGTGCTTTCAACGGAAAGAATGTTGAGTTTCTTTTTGATTCTATTGACGAAACGGCGACAAGAGCATCACAACGCTATGAATCAACATTGGCTGCTTTGCGAATAGTAGAAGCATTGGAAAAGTCTGTTTTGATAAAAACAGATTCACCTCACTCAAACAAGCAGAGAAAAATGAAATTTATTAAAATTCATGAATTGGCTTCCGCTTTAAAAGGCATCGGAAATGTTAAGATTATTGTTGGTGAAAGAGCGAATAAGAAAATTATTCATTATTGTATCACTAAAAAGAAAAACAACTGATAGAAGGTACCCTCGATTACAATTGGTGAATTATCTATCAGTTGTTTAAAAACGACAAATGCCGTTTTTTTCTTGCCTGCAAAGATACGACAATTTTAATTTCAACACCTTAAAACATGAGAAAAATATTTATCCTTACACTTCTTTTACTCGGTCTCGTCTCATGCAACACCACTAAGCGAGCCGAAAAACGCATTTATAACATAGTAGAAAACCATCAGGAACTAATCCGGAAAGACACCGTTAAAATAGACACTGTTCTTACTGTTCCTGTAATGGAAGATTCCGTAATTTTCGCTTTAGACACTATCGTTGAAAATCAAACACATACGATTCGCACCGAAAGAGGAGAGTTCGGCATCACAATTCTTCCTTCAAAGACAGTTAAGATAGATTATCTTCCCGACAGCGTCAATGTCAATTTCAGAACCGAAATACCAGTTGACAAAATCGTCATAGAAGAACCACGCGAGAAATGGCGTGATGTACTCTTCGCCTGTATCATCGGTTTCGTGGGTCTGCTGTTCCTGAAGATGTTTTTTGAGAGGATGATGGAATAAAAGAAGACCGCTTCGGCGGTCTTTTTTTTTGTTTCTTTTCTTTAAAACTAGCGTTTTCTGCCATGTTCTTAAAATTAAAACTTCGGTGCATTTTTGAATATCCTTTCGTTCAGGTTCGGGTCGTAATGGTTTGTATAAATCGCCTGGATAGACAAATCGCTATGGTCAAAGTGATGTTGCACACTCAATTCATCAACGCCAGCGTGCAACAGGTCAATCATTCCTGTGTCGCGCAAAGAATAAAGCTGCATTTCTTGCGGGAGTTTCAGTTTCGTTCTCATATCATCCCACAGTTTCCGGAACTTCGACAAAGCGCAGCGTTTAGCATCTGGCATCAGATCTTTATTCATTCCAAATAAATAGTAGTCGTTAGGAAGGTCCATTATTAATGGACGTAGATATTCGATTACATCTGCTGTGATGGTGGCGCATCGTGACTTTTTATTTTTCGCATTGTCTTGTGTCACCACAATATAGCGGTTATCTAATTTTATATTTCCTATCTGAATGTTAGCAATCTCTTTCGGTCGCATAGCGGAGTTATAAACAAGCTGGCAGACTATCAGAAATTGCGGATTATTGGCTTTAAGATATTCCGTAATTTTCTTACGGCTTTTTCCGTCTATCAAAATACGCTTTTTGGTTTCCTTTGCTTTGGTCTTGATTGTGGCAAATGGATTTTCTTTACAGTAACAGTGTTCGACAGCCCATGAGAAAAATGCGCGCATTCCTTTTAACGTGTTGTTGTATGTTCTGTTGGAATATCCTTTAGAATAGACATAATCCATATAGCATACTGCATCATACTTCAGGAAGTTGCCTGTAACCTTGCCGGAACGGTTACAACCTTCCACCCATTCATTGAACATTTTTGTCATGGAAGAATAAGACGTGAAGGTGGCATCGCGGACATCACGCTGTTTGTTTGCTAAATATAGTTCCCGGAGTTGGAGCAGGGGAGTGTACAGGCGTTGGTCTTCCGTCTCGAAGAATGGAGTCCAACCATGCTGGAGCTTGCAGTTTAGTTCGTGAACTATACGCCTGGCGTGATTTATACCGTCGGATCTCTTTGTGTAGGCTTTAACGATACGGTTGAGATAGAAGCGTTTGCGCATCAGTTTTCCGGTTATCTTGTCAAGATAATGATATTCGACATGGTAACCTTCTGACTTGGTACACTTTAAAACGGCAGGTATGAAATCTACCAAAATGTTCTTTTGCTTTTGTTGCGCGGGAGTCTGAATCTTTCGTGTAGGCATTTTTTTTTTGGAAGAAGTGAAAAAACACTCTTCGCAAAAGAAAAATAATCGTGTCGGAATCTTGCCGGGATTTTTTAAGCGTCCGCTTTAAAAATCCGCTGTAAGTTGCTGTTTTATAATTTGTTATGTTGTTATGTGGGACGTACTGGACTCGAACCAGTGACCTCTGCCGTGTGAAGGCAGCGCTCTAAACCAACTGGGCTAACGTCCCGATTCCATAAATAAAAAAGAACGCCGATATGACGTTCTTTAATGTGGGGCGAACAAGAATCGAACTTGTGACCTCATGCCTGTCAAGCATGCGCTCTAAACCAACTGAGCTACCGTCCCATTTGCGAGTGCAAAGATACAACTTTTTTTTATTCCTCCAAATATTTTTTGTGTCATTTTTTATTTTATTTTTGAGTTTTCTAAATCTATAATTATGAATAAAGTTAAGTATCTATTAGTCATTATGTTCCTGTTAAGCGGAATGCTATTCGCTAACGCACAGGAGAAGAAAAATTTTGAATTGGCCGACATTTATGAACGCCCAACATTCTCTATGAAACGTGTTGTAGGTATGAATCCTATGAAAGATGGCAACACTTACGCCACTCTTGAAAAAGGAAAACTCAATATCTATAACTACAAAACAGGCAAACTTGTGAAGACTCTCTTCGATATGAAAGAGCTCGTTCTTCCTGGAGATTCTCTCCCTCTTCCTCTTTATGGAACTTATACGCTCAGTGATGACGAATCAAAGGCTCTTTTCATGAATAACATGAATCCAATCTATCGTCATTCCTACACTGCAAGTTTCTACGTTTACGATATTAATAATAAGGTGTTGGCTCCTCTTTCGGAAAACGGCGACCAACGTCTCGCAACATTCTCTCCTGATGCTACTAAAGTGGCTTTCATGCGCGACAATAACCTTTTTATTAAAGATTTGAAAACAAACGAAGAAATTCAATTTACTCATGATGGTAAATGGAACCATATTATTAATGGTGCTCCTGACTGGGTATATGAAGAAGAATTCGGTTTCGCACAAGGATTCTTCTGGTCTCCTGATAGCAAGAAAATCGCTTACTATCGCTTCGACGAATCTGATGTTAAAGAATTTAACATGCAAATGACAGAAGGTTTGTATATGCAAGATTACAAATTCAAATATCCAAAAGCTGGAGAGGATAACTCAATAGTTGAAGTCTATGTTTATGATGTCGCTTCAGGTGAAACAAAGAAAATGGATACCGGCGAAGAAACAGATATTTATCTCCCAAGAATCAAATGGACTCAAGATTCTAATGTCTTAGCTATCCAAAGATTAAACCGCCATCAAAATCATCTCGAAATATTAGCAGCAAATGCTACAACTGGCGAAACAACTGTATTTTACGATGAAACAAATCCTTATTACATCGATATTACAGATAACTGGACTTTTCTCGAAGATGGTAAAAGATTCTTGATGACAAGTGAACAAGATGGATTCAATCATATCTATCTTTATTTGATGGATGGCACTCTCGTTAAACAACTCACAAATGGTGAATGGGAAGTGACAAATGTTTATGGCTTTGACGGAAAAGAAGTTTATTTCCAAGCTGCAAAAAACAGCTCAATCGAACGTCAAATTTATGCTGTTAACCTTAAAGGTGAAATGCGTCCATTAATTAATAAGGTAGGTACAAATAACGCAAGATTCAGTTCAAACTTCAAATATTTGATAAATATCAATTCAAGCGTTGAACAACCTCATCAATATGTTTTGTTTGATAACAAAGGTAATCAAGTCAGAGTTTTAGAAGATAATAAAGAATTCGCTGAAAGAATTAAAGAATATAATTTAGGCAAAAAAGAATTCTTAACAATTACTGATCCAGCTTTCACTTTGCCTGATGGAACTCAAATTGAAATGCAGACATGGAGAATCTTACCTCCTGACTTTGACCCTAATAAACAATATCCAGTTTTGATTTACGTTTACGGTGGCCCTGGTCATCAAACAGTTAACAATGCATGGGGAAGCGATGACTTCGCATGGATGCAATTACTCGCTCAAAATGGAATCATTTGCGTTTCTATCAACAATAGAGGCGGTGGCGCAAGAGGTGAAGTCTTCAAAAAAATGACTTACCAACAACTTGGTAAATATGAAACAGAAGATATGATAACTTTGGCTAAATATATGGCAGCACAACCTTATGTTAATCCAGACAAAATTGCTATCTACGGATGGAGCTATGGTGGATTTATGGCAACTTCAGGTATTACAAAAGGCGCTGACTATATCAGTACAGCTGTTGCTGTCGCTCCTGTTACTAACTGGCGTTATTACGATAACATTTATACTGAAAGGTTTATGCGTACTCCACAAGAAAACCCTTCTGGTTATGACGATAATTCACCAATCAATTTCGTTGACAAATTAAAAGGTAATTATTTGTTATGTCATGGTAGCGGCGACGATAATGTTCACTTCCAAAATGCAATGGAACTTATTAAAGCTTTGGTTTCGGAAGGTAAACAATTCGACTTGATGGTTTATCCAAATAAAAACCATAGCATTTATGGAACTTATGAACAAGGCGGTACTGAAGTGAGAATGCATTTGTTTGAAAAAATAAATAATTTCTTGTTCGAAAATCTTTTAGAAAAATAATTGTTTATATCAAAAAAATAACTATTTTTGCACCCGCTTAAGAAAAAAAGATTTTTAGTTTAACAATTTAAAGAAAGAGAGAGTATTAACATGATTATTGTTCCTGTAAAAGAAGGCGAAAGCATTGATCGCGCTCTGAAACGTTACAAGAGAAAGTATGAAAAAACTGGCGTTGTAAAAGAATTACGTAACCGTCAAAAATTTACAAAACCTTCAATTATTAAACGTGAACAACGTATGAAGGCTATCTACGTTCAGCAGCTCCGTCAAGCAGAAGAAAACAACTAATT
>JAZQVL010000093.1:0-3899 GCA_045631805.1 Bacteroidales bacterium
AAAGCCATTGTTGCCGTCGAAAGAAAACTGCTGACACTAATTTACACTCTGTGGAAAAACGATAGCGTGTTTATTGATAATTACTTGGATGGAATACAATAAGATAGTATCAGGGATTAAGGAGACTGGACTTCTTATGACTTTGCAAATATATCAAAAAAAAATATTATAAAAATGTTTTTTGTAATATAGTATCTACATTCATTCCTAATTCCACATTCCTAATTTTATATTTTCTCCATCAAACACTGCGTAGGTGAAATCTCTAATCCAGTTGCCGACTACTGTGACGGTAGCACCGTTATTGACTTTATATTGCATAGGTTTGTGCTGATGTCCGAAGACGAAATAATCTATTTCAGGATTTTCCTTCACACATTGCTGCGCATATTTATATAGACGAGTGTCTTCAACTACAGAGTAATAATTGCTCTCAGCCTCTTTCTTTAATTTCTTGACCCTGTGGTTATGCGACCATTTCAATGCTATTCCAATTCCTAAGTCGGGATGGACTAATTTAAATAAAAACTGATTTATCTTGCATTCAAATGCACGTTTAAGAAATTTATATCCGTTGTCGCCAGGTCCTCTGCCGTCGCCGTGGACGAGGAAGAATGTCTTGCCTTTCAAAGTCATCGTCATCGGTTCGCGATGCAGTTGTATTCCTATTTCTTTTTGGAGATAATCGAAAGTCCAAAGGTCGTGGTTGCCTGCGAAGAGATGAACAGGAATGCCTTCGTCTATGAACTGAGCTAATTTTCCGAGAAGTCGGACATAGCCGCGAGGCACGACGGTCTTGTATTCAAACCAGAAATCGAAGAGGTCGCCCATGAGGAACAGAGCTTCCGTTTCGTCTTTTATAGAATCCAAGAAACGAAGCAGTTTTAATTCTCTTTCGTGTGAGTCTTCGAGTGTTGGTACGCCCAAATGTAAGTCGGTGATGAAATAAATCTTTTTCTCTGTCATTTCTTCTCTGTTTTAAATCATCACTTTAGGTTAGTGTTGACATAATTTAAAATTTCGTCGTTGAAGTCGCCGTTTTCTTCCTTGTGGAATTTGATTCTGATAGGAATCGTGAAAACAGGTATTCCGTCAAATTTGCTGATGAGTGATGTATTAATCAGTCTCATGGCGTCTTTTTCTGTTGTGATGATTACCTTGTTTTTTCCAATAATGCTGTTGTATTTATCAATGACCATATCAATGTCTTTTTCAGTAAAGTCGTGATGGTCGCTGAATTGCACTTTTGAAATGAAATTATATTTTCTTTTTAGGTAATCTTCCAAAGGGTAGGAGTTTGCTATTCCGCAGAAAAGCAAGATTGTTCTCGATTCGTGTATGTTGATTTCATGACTTATTTCGTTGAAAGGTTCAAAGTCGTTATATTCAATATAAGAATAGAATATTTTTTGATGAGGAAGAGGTTTCAATGAATTTTCGATGTCTCTTTTGTTGTAAGGCGACAATACATTAGGAGTTTTTGTAACTACAATAATATCAGCTCTTTTTGCGGCGCTTTTAATATCTCTTAATATTCCTGTTGGGACGAGATTGTTGTTGCTGTATAGATTGTAATAATCTGTTAGCAAAATATTCATTCCGGCTTTTATTTTTCTGTGCTGATAAGCGTCGTCCAAGAGAATTATCTGAGGCGGATTTTCTTCTTGAAGAAGTTTCTCTATGCCTTCGCATCGGTTTTCGTCAACGGCAACGGTTATGTTATTGAATTTTTTATGATATTGAAGAGGCTCGTCGCCAATGTCATTATGAGAATGAGTGTCGTTTGCAACAATATAGCCCTGTGTTTTCCGTCCGTATCCTCTGCTTAAAACGGCGATTTTGTATTCTTCCGACAAAAGTCTCACAAGATATTCAATATGAGGAGTTTTGCCAGTTCCGCCTAAATTCAAATTGCCGACGCAGATGTTAGGAATGTTATAGCTTTTTGATTTCAAAATACCCCAATCATATAACTTATGTCTTATAAACAAGACAATTGCATAGACTAACGATATGGGTAACAATAATTTCCTCATAATTTTAATAACTCAACAAATGTACAAATTATTTTTGTCAGAACAAACTATAAAACGATAAAAAATCGTATCTTAGCAAAAAAAATCTAAGATGAATAAAGTTTCAGAAATTTTGAGTTATATAACTGATGTGGCGCCATTGCATTGGCAGGAAAGTTATGACAATTCCGGACTTTTGATTGGTGATGCTAATGCTATGGTTGATAAGGTGTTGCTAACGTTAGATGTAACCGAACAAGTTGTTGACGAAGCTATTGAAAACTCTTTTCATCTCATTATAAGCCATCATCCTTTGATTTTTAAAGGAATAAAGAATATTCTTGCGGACAATACCCTCGGAAGGATTATCACTAAGGCTGTCAAGAATGATATTTCCATTGCAGCAATGCACACTAATTTGGATAATAGCTATCAAGGCGTGAATCGGGTTTTGGCGGAGCGACTTGGCTTGAAGGATTTAAACATTTTACATCCTAACATCTCAGCTTCTCAGAGTCTTAGTATCTCAGAGTCTCAAGTTGGAAGCGGAATGATAGGAGTTTTGGAAAACGAAATGTCGGAGACGGAATTTATGAGTCTTGTCAAAGATAGCTTGAATGTACCGGCGATTCGTCATTCTGAACTGTTGAATAAACCGGTTAAGAAGGTGGCTCTTTGCGGAGGCTCCGGATCATTCCTGATAAATGACGCAAAACGTTGCAATGCAGATGTTTATCTTACCGCAGATGTGAAATATCATGATTTTTTTGACGCTGATAATGAGATACTTATCGTAGATGCGGGACATTTTGAGACAGAACAATTTACAAAACAATTATTTGCTGACATTATTCTCAAAAAAAATCCTAAATTTGCAGTCCAAATTTCGAGCGTGAAAACTAACTCCGTTCATTATTTTGTTTAATATTAATTTTTTAGATATATGGAAGAAAATAAATTCAGAAACGAAGCAGAAGAACAAGTAGAAATCACTGTTGAAAGAAAACTTATCGAATTATATACTTTGCAACAGGTTGATTCTAAGATTGACAAAATCCGTATCATCCGCGGTGAGTTGCCTCTTGAAGTTCAAGACCTTGAAGACGAAATCGCTGGTATGGAAACTCGTATCACAAAATATGATGAAGAGTTGGAAAAATTCGCTAAAGACATCGTTGAATACAAAAACAAAATCAAAGATGCAACAGCTCTCATTAAGAAATATGAAGAACAACAAAATAATGTTCGCAACAATCGTGAATACGAATCATTGACAAAAGAAATAGAATATCAATCATTGGATATTCAACTTTGTGAAAAACGTATCAACGATTGCACAAAGAAATCAGAAATGTTAAAGATTTCTTTGAATGAGCTTAATGGTCGTCTCGAAGAACGCAAGAGCGATTTGGAACTCAAGAAAAACGAATTGTCTTCAATCGTTGAAGAAACAGAAAAAGAAGAAGCTGAACTTATTGAACGTTCAAACGAAAGTGAAAAACTTATTGAAGAACGTCTTCTTACAGCTTATAAACGTATCAGAAAGAATGCTCGTAATGGTTTGGCAGTCGTTAAGATTGAACGTGATGCTTGCGGCGGCTGTTTCAACAAAATCCCTCCACAACATCAACTCGACATCCGTATGCACAAGAAAATCATCGTTTGTGAATACTGCGGTCGTATTTTGATTGACGAAGATATTGTTAATATGTATCATAATGAATAAAAAAAAACGAGGCCTTAAAGTGATCTGACCCCCAAAAGTTGGACGGATTAATAAAACAATTTACGTATAAAGAGTTCGGTATTGCACCGGACTCTTTCCTTTTAATTTTAATTTGATTCTATCGTTATTATAATAATGAATGTATTTTTTTAATTTAT
>JAZQVL010000094.1:0-2198 GCA_045631805.1 Bacteroidales bacterium
AGTTCCTGCAACATTGGAAGACCTCTACGCTAACTGCGATTACATCTCATTACATATCCCAGCAAACGAAAAGACAAAAGGTTCTATCAACTACGAACTTCTTTCAAAAATGCCTAAAGGCGGTTGCTTAGTCAACACAGCTCGTAAAGAAGTTATCGACGAAACTGGTATGGAACAACTTCTCGCTGACCGCGCTGACTTAAAATATGTTACAGACATCGCTCCAGCTAACCAAGCTGTATTGGCTGAAAAATTCGCTAACCGTTTCTTCGCAACACCTAAAAAACAAGGTGCTGAAACAGCTGAAGCTAACATGAATGCAGGTCTCGCTGCAGCTCGTCAAATAGTTGGTTTCATCCAAAACGGTGACGTTAAATTCAAAGTCAACTAATTAAATCATATAAGGTTCATCTCTCCTACCCTGAGATGAACCTTTTCTTTATAAGACCATTAACTAACACTGCTATATACTATGGTTCAAGAAGATAATAAATCAACGACGTTTTTCAGATTCGAAGAACTTCGAGTTTACAACAAAGCCATTGGTTTTGTATCTTTATTAACCGAAGCAAGCTCATTGGCAACTAACGAAATCGAAAGCCATTTCTACAGAAGATTTTTAGAAGAATCAACAAAAATAGCCTTCTTTATCGCAGAAGGTTCATCTAAAAACAAAGCTTCCTTCATCTACCAACTTAAAGCTGCAAAAACCAGTATTCGGAAATGCGTAGTATTCGCTTCAATCGGAAGACAAAACGAATACCTTTCTGAAGAAAAAGAAAACTATATCCGCACTCAATTGATGGAGCTAACAAAAATGATCGGAGCTCTCATCATATCATTACAAAAAAGCGGAGGAATACAACATGCTCATGATTATCATGACATTCAACAAGATGAAATTGATACAGAAAATGTTTTCTGGTAATCCAGAATTAAATATTAACAATTAAAAAAATTAAAATTATGTCAGTAATTAAACCATTTAAAGGTTATCGTCCTCCAGTAGAAATCGTCGAAAAATTAGCATCAAGACCTTACGACGTATTAAACTCAGAAGAAGCTCGCCAAGAATGTGAAGGCAATCCATATAGCCTCTTACACGTTACAAAAGCTGAAATCGACCTCGCTCCTGGTACAAAAGACAGCGATTTAACAACTTATATTAAAGTTGTTGAAAACTTCAACGCTTTCAAAGACTATGGCTGGCTCGTTCAAGATAATGAAGAAAAATTATATATCTACGCTCAAAGCATGAACCCAACAGAAGCTGACGCTCACTGGCAATACGGTATCGTCGCTTGCGCATGGAGCGAAGACTATGTAAACCAAATAATTAAAAAACACGAACTTACTCGTAAAGATAAAGAAGAAGACCGCATGAAACACGTTCGCATCACTAATGCTAACGTAGAACCTGTATTCTTCGCTTATCCTGCTGTTGCTGAAATCGACGCTATCGTAAGCAACATCACAAAAGAAGCTCCTATCTACGACTTCATCGCTAAAGAAGATAACTTCGGCCACCGTTTCTGGGTCATCGACGACAAAGCTACTATCGACAGACTCGTTGAACTCTTCGCTACAGAAGTTCCTTCAATGTATATCGCTGACGGTCACCACAGAAGCGCTGCTGCTGCTCTCGTAGGTCAAGAAAAGAAAGAAAATAACCCTAACCACAAAGGTACTGAAGAATACAACTTCTTCATGACTGTTATTTTCCCAGACAATCAATTGAAAATCATCGACTATAACCGCGTAGTTAAAGATTTGAACGGCCTCTCAAAAGAAGAATTCCTCAACGCTTTGACAGAATCTTTCGACGTTGAAGATATGGGCACAGAAATCTACAAACCAGCTAAATTACACGAATTCAGCACATATTTAGATGGCCACTGGTATAAACTCAACGCTAAAGCTGGCACATTCAACGACGAAGACCCAATCGGTGTTCTCGATGTTACTATCTTATCTAACTTAGTTTTAGACAAAATCTTAGGCATTAAAGACTTACGCACAGACAAACGTATCGACTTCGTTGGCGGTATCCGCGGTCTCGGCGAATTGAAACGCCGCGTTGACAATGGCGAAATGAAAGTTGCTTTCGCTTTACATCCAGTAACAATGAAACAAATCATTGACATCGCTGACAGCGGCAACATCATGCCTCCTAAGACAACTTGGTTCGAACCTAAACT
>JAZQVL010000095.1:0-32679 GCA_045631805.1 Bacteroidales bacterium
AATACCATACTTTGTATGGATGTAATTGATGGAATAACCATTTTCTAACATACTCATATATTTGAGTAATGCTTCATAATCATGTTTTTTGCGCATAAAAAACCCCAAAGTTTTTTGTCCAAACTTTGGGGTTCACTTCAACTTCATTGGAAAGTCTGCCCTTGTTTTATAACAATAGTAATGTTTTTATTTCACAAATTTTCCTGTTATTTTCTTGCCGTTTGCTATAGCAGAATAGATGTATATACCGTTTGCGAGATTTTCAACATTGACGCTGTTTCCTGACAATTCAATTGATAATGTGCGGCCGTTAATGTCGCTTATGATGATATGTTCAATTATTTCATTGAAGATAAGTGAGTTGCCGTTGAAAATAGTGCTTTCTGAATCTG
Source organism: Bacteroidales bacterium (assembly GCA_045631805.1). Taxonomy (GTDB): domain Bacteria; phylum Bacteroidota; class Bacteroidia; order Bacteroidales; family F082; genus Limimorpha. The sequence goes on from JAZQVL010000095.1 coordinate 393, forward strand.
TAATGTAGTTTATTCCATCGTATGTTGGCAAATCTTTTTTTGAGAGACGATAAACGCCGCTATTTTGTGTTGTGGCAAAAGGAGGTTCGTATGCTGCTAGATAGATGTATTCGTCATCGCTTTGGAATTTCATAGGTGTGAAATAAGTGCCTGTATAGTATGGGATGCCGTCGTTTAGGTCGTACCAGTCTTCACCAGCGTTGTCAGTGTAGTAGAGTCCTGTCATCTGCATTCCTACGAAAAGGTGTTCTCCTGTAGCATACATGGCTCTGATGTTATTATCGACAGTGTTTGCAGGACGAGGCAATTCACCCCATTCTCCATTTTCATCAAAGGTCACGATGAAAGGTATGTTGTCGCCGTCATTCATCACAGAACGTCCTGTGCATAGTTTGCCTTGATATAAAGCAGAGACAGCCATGAAGTTGCTGTCGTTACGTACAACCTCCCATGAGTTGTTTTCAGGTAAATATTTGAATACGAAATAAACTCCGTATGCATAAAGTTCGCCGTTGAACGACACTAAATTATAGAAGTTCTCTACCATTTCTTTTCCTTCTACAGTGAAAGTTATTGAAGCTATGTCTGTTTTGTTCCAAGTCTCTCCGTTATCCTCTGAATATACAATTCCTCCGCCGGAGAAGTCGCCGACAAAGAGCTTGTCGTTGTGGAATGTCATCGCATAACATACTGCATATTCTGTGTTTTCGCCAAGAACGTCTTCCACGGCGGAAGCGTAGCTAAGTATTTCCCAGTTGACACCGTCGTCGGCGGAGCGTGCAATATGAGTGCCGTCGCCACCTGCGAAAATATAGTCGTTTCCTTCTAAAAAGACGTTGTAATTGTAATCTGCAGCTCCGGTCTTTTTCCATTGTAAACCTTTGTCGATTGAAATATAAATGCCGCCGTTTTTTTCAAAAAGGAAGTCGGCGATAAGCATATTGCCGTTTTCTGTAATATGGAAAGCATTGGTAGCTGGTTGGTGACGAATGAGTTCCCAGGGATTTGTCTGGGCAAAAGATGATAATGATAAACAACAGACGAATGCTATTGCTATTTTTCTGATGATGTTGAAGTATAAATTTGTTTTCATAATAATGTAGTTTAATTTTCTACAAATATAATGATTATTTGTAAAGATAAAATAAGAAAGAGAAATAACTTGTCAATAATAAAAAAATGCTGCCCACATTTATGAACAGCATTCTCAATTGCTGGTTGCTTGTTATTGTTTTATGAACGCTTTCTCTAAATCTTGCGAAATGTTAATCATAAAGTCACCCATTTGTTCGTAAGCGTTTATGATGTCAATGTAATAGATGTTGGTCTGGTAATTATTACTGTTGTTGTCCATTTCTTCAATCATAGCGTCTCGGAAGTCGTTTCTGAGATTGTTGAGTCTTTCTTCAGCGTTGTAAGCATTTGATATTTCTGTTAGTTGTCCTTTGTGTGCGGCTGTCAAATTGCTTATCATAGCGTCGTAAGCGTTGTTTACGGCATCGGCCATGATGTTGAGGTTCTTGAGACTTTCTGAGTCGAATTCCTTTTTGTGTATGTTCTTCCTTGATAAGATTCTGCTGATTGTCTCACCTGAATCGCCTAAGGATTCCAATTCACCTATTATCTTATACATAGCTTTAATCTTGGTAGAAGTGTCGTTGCTTATTTCTTCAGCTGATACGGCGTTGAGGAAAGTGGCGATTTCAAATTCAATGCGGTCGGAGATTTCTTCGTACTTGATTAACTTCTCTTTGAGTGTGTTCAGCTTGTTGTTGTCGGTCTCGTTGATGGCTTCTTTTGCATATTCTGCACCTTTCTTTGAAATTTGAGCGAAATGTATCACTTCGTCAAAAGCTTGTTCTACTGACAATTCTGGTGTTGCGAGAGGGCCTGCTGAGATGTATTTGAGTTTGAATACTTCTTTCTCTTGGTTTTCTGGAGCAGGAATGATAATGCTGACTAATTTGGCTATCAATGATGTGAACCATACTAATATCAATGTGTTGGTTAAATTGAATAATGTGTGAAGCATTGATAATCCGTATAATGCCGCTGTTCCTTCTGCTGTATTGGCTTCTGTTACAACGAAATCTTCCGCTGCTGGATTTGGCAAGCCGAATATGTTTTCAGTGATTAAACCAACCAATTTGAGGAATGGCTTGAATAGTATTAAAGCCCATATTACACCAAATACGTTGAAGATTGTGTGTGACATCGCTGCTCGTTTAGCCTGAGTGTTGCCGATTGATGCTGCAATGTTAGCTGTGATAGTTGTGCCTATGTTTTCGCCAAGAACCATAGCGCAAGCCATGTCGAAAGGAATCCATCCCATGCTTAACATGATGAGTGTGATTGCCATAGTTGCTGATGATGACTGTAATATGAGTGTCAATACTGTTCCGAAAGCGAGGAATAACAATACTGAACTGAAACCGTATGCTGACCATGTCGTTACGAATTCCAATACTTCAGGTGTCTGTCTTAAATCTGGCACCGATTCTTTCATGAAAGAAAGGCCGAGGAACAAGAGACAGAATCCGACGATTAATTCACCGATATTTTTACGTTTGTCTTTCTTTGAGTTAGAGAAAAGGAAACCGAATATCATCAAAGGAATTGCAAGGATAGAGATGTCGGCTTTGAAACCTAACCATGAGACCATCCATGCTGTTACAGTCGTTCCGATGTTGGCTCCCATGATGACGCCAATAGCCTGCGTTAAGGTTAGGAGTCCAGCGTTGACGAAGCTGACGACCATAACGGTTGTCGCTGATGATGATTGAATGATAGAAGTGATTCCCAAACCAGTCATGACACCTTTGAAAGGATTTGATGTCATGGCAGTGAGGAAACCTCTTAATTTTTCACCTGCTGCTTTTTGTAATCCTGAACTCATTAAGTTCATTCCGTAGAGAAACATTCCCAATGCTCCTAATAATGTAAATACTTGTAATATACTCATTGTCTTCTAATTTATGATGGTACAAAATAACATATAAAATGTTTCAAAAATGTTACAAAACAATGAGAGTTTGGTTAAATGATGGGAGTGTTATCCCATCTTGCCTGTAAGATAAGCTTTGGTGCGTTCGTCTTTTGGATTTGTGAACATATTCTCAGTGTAATCATATTCAACGAGTTCGCCTAAATACATAAACATTGATTTTGATGATATACGTCTGGCTTGTCCCATATTGTGTGTTACAATTAATATTGTTACTTCTTTTTGCAGTTCTAACAATAATTCTTCAATATGTTTTGTCGCGATAGGGTCGAGAGCAGATGTTGGTTCATCCATCAGAAGTATGTCTGGCTTCATAGCCAAGGCGCGTGCAATACATAAACGCTGCTGTTGTCCGCCAGAGAGGAAAGTACCTTTCTTATTTAAAACGTCTTTCACTTCGTCCCAAAGAGCTACATTTTTCAGACAACGTTCCACAGTCGCGTCTTTTTCTGATTTGGATAAATTGATGCCGTTCAATGCAAATCCAGATAGCACATTGTCATATATGCTCATCGTTGGAAATGGGGCAGGGCGTTGGAATACCATCCCGACTCTACGACGTACGTCGATAGGTTCCATTGCAAGTATGTTTTCTCCATTCAGCAGTATTTCTCCATTGACTTGTATGTTCTGATAGAGGTTGTGCATAAGATTTGCTGCACGAAGCAATGTCGATTTTCCGCAGCCCGATGGTCCCATGATGGCAGTGATGGTGTTTCTTTCGATAGTGGCAGATACATATTTCACGGCCATAGTTTGTTTGGTGTAAGAGACGCAGGTGTTCTTAAATTCTAATATCGGTGTTTTTATTGATTCCATTTCTTTGCAAAATATTTAGCTAATATGTTTAATGATAATACGAATAATAAAAGGAATAATGAGGCTCCCCAGATGAGGTCTTGAAGGTTAGGGTCGTTGAAAAATTCCCATATCAGGAGTGGTACTGCCGATATTGGTTTGTCGATGGAGAAACGGATGAGCGAGCATCCGAGAGCGGTAAACATAAGAGGTGCAGTCTCTCCGATTACTCGTGAGATGGCGAGTAGGACGCCGGTGAAGATGCCACCGAAGGCGGCAGGAAGTTGTACTTTCATCATCACTCTTGCCTTGTTGCCGCCTAATGCTAAACCTGCTTCTTTTAATGATGCAGGGAGTATTTTTAATGTCTCTTCTGTGGAACGAATTATAAGCGGTAACATCATGATGAAAAGTGCTACGCTGCCAGCTATCGCTGAGTAGCCTTTCATCGGAACGACAACCCAAATGTATGTTATGATGCCGATGATGACAGATGGCGTACCTTGTAATAAGTCGGTGAGGAAACTGACTGTTTTTGCAAAACGATTCTTGTTGTTTTCAGCGAGGAATGCTCCGCATAATATTCCGATAGGCACGGCGAACACTACTGCCATTCCTAGCATTATCATAGTTCCGATGATGCCGTTGGCGATGCCTCCAGGTATGGGATCTCCAGCTTCAATGGCTTTCATTGCCTTGTATGCCGTCGGCGTTGGTTCGGTGAAGAACGACCATGTTAATTGGTCGTAGCCTCGGAGGAATACTTCTCCTAAGATGGCAATCAATGGCACGGCAGTAAGTGTTGCGAGTAGACATACAGTCCATAGCATGAGTTTGTCTTGCGCTAATCTTTTCTTTATTTTTAAATGTGTCATAATTACGATATTCTTGCACGTTTGATAATCATTTTTCCAATCATATTTATCACTGCTGTTATCAAGAAAAGTATGAGTCCTATTGCGATGAGTGATGAAAGTCGTAGTCCGTCGGCTTCGCCAAATTGGTTTGCGATGATAGACGCCATGGAGTTGCCAGTCGATGTTATTGATTCGGGGATGTTGTTGGTGTTACCGATGAGCATCGTGACAGTCATCGTTTCTCCTAATGCTCGTCCTATTGCTAAAATATACGAAGAGAATATTCCGGAGCCGGCTACGGGAAAAATGATTTTTCTTATTACCTCAGCGTGTGTCGCTCCTAAGCTGTATGCTCCTTCTTTCAAGTCGTTGGGAACCATTTTGATGAATTCAGTGCTGAGTGATGCTGCATAAGGAACAATCATAATTGCCAAGACTAATGATGCTGTCAAAATGCCTGAGCCTTGTGGCGATATGTTGAGTGTCATGATGATAGGACGTAAGGTGTAGAATCCCCAAAGTCCGTATATGATTGACGGGATACCTGCTAACAGGTCAGTTACGGTGCTTAATACAGCGGCGATTTTTGTTCCTTTGAAATATTCTCCAACGAATAATGCGACAGGCAATGAGAATGGGATACAGAAGATAAGTGCTAACAATGTCGTCATCAATGTTCCTGTGATGAATGGCAGCGCACCGTATTGTTCTGCGCCTTCGGTATAACTCCATTCTGATGAAGTGAGAAATTTGAAGAAGCCGAAATGCTCGAAGGCATCGTATGCGTCAGTGACGAGGGCGTAAATGATGCCCCCGCACACTATCGGCATAATCAATGCTGTCACAAACAATATCGCTTTATATATTTTATCGTTCATGATTATTATTGTAATATTGCTTCTCCGTTGTAAGTGACAGTCTTTAAGTTAGCAAGGCTTATCTCTTTTGCCTTTGTTGGAAGTGGTGCGTAGTGAACGAAGGCTGTGATTTTCTGTGCTTCGTCAGAGAGGATGTATTGAATCAAATCGAGGGTTGCCATGGCTTGTTCTTTGCTGCGGTCTGAGTAGTTTTGTTCTTTGTAGATAATCATCCATGTGAATGTTGAGATTGGATATGCACCTTTGGCAGCAGAGTTGGTTATTGAAGTACGAGTGTCATTAGGAATGTCGCCTGATGCAGCGGCAGATATGCTTGCTGATGATGGTGCCACGAATTCTCCGTTTGAGTTTTGGATTTTAGCATAAGCAATCTTTTGTGCGAAAGCATATTCAGAACCTACATAGCCGATTGAGTTTCTGGTCTGTTTTATCACGCTCGCCACTCCTGGATTGCCTTTAGCTGCTTGACCTACAGGGAAGTTGACTGACTTTCCAGCTCCGAATTTTGAAGCCCACATTTGGCTGACCTTGGTGAGATAATCTGTGAACACGAATGTAGTGCCTGAGCCGTCAGAACGGAAGACTGGTATGATTGCTTCGTTAGGAAGTAAAGCTTGTGGGGTCAAGGACTTGATACGTTCGTCGTTCCACATCTTAATATTTCCTGCGAAAATATCAGCTATTATCTCACCTGTGAGTCTGAGCTCATCAACGCCTTCGAGGTTGTAAGCTAATACTACTGCACCCATACATGTTGGGATGTGAATTACAGGATTCATATCTGCCATTTCCTTGTCAGAAAGGAAAGCGTCGCTGCCTGCGAAGTCGACGATTTTGTCGCGAAGGTTACGTACGCCACCGCCGGAACCAATGCCGCCGTATGCTACAGCGTCGCCCTTTGTCTCTGCGTATTGTTCAAATACCGCATTATAAAAAGGTAGTGGAAATGTCGCTCCTGCACCTGAAAGTTGTTGAGCCTTACGACTATTGTCGTTTGTGTTGCCGCCACATGATGTCATTGCTATGGCGAATGTCAATGCTACGATTGATAATAAGATTTTTTTCATAATTTTAATTTTAAAATAATTTTGGTTGATAAATTTTATGTTAATATGTTTTTATAATCCGAAGTAACAGTTGATGAATGCAGCGTATGTGTTGTCGGCTCCATCTGCTTTAGGCATTGATATTCTGAAGTTAGGAGCGAGTTTCACGTATTTCCCTAATTTGAATTGAGCACCGACAATTGCAGCTTGTTCGTCTTTAGCGATGTTCCATTCGTCGTTAGAATATAAGTCGTCGAAACGTGCATAAACTTCAGTGTTCTTCGCTACTTTCATCGAGGCAAATACAGAATATCCGTATTGGTCGTTGCCTTTTTTGTATGAGGCATTCATCATGTGATTGTATTCTGCGCCAACAGAGAATCTGTCGTTTTTGTAACCTGCGAATGCCGCCATATTAATAATGTCTTCTTTGTTTTCTTCTGCGCTGGCGTTCAGACCTCCGTACAAACGAATCTGAAATCCTTCGAATAGAGTGAGTGTTAAACCTAAACCATAATTCAATCCGTTGTCTTTCTGTATTTTCTTGTAACCTTCGCCATTGATAACGATAGCGTCGGCTGAAATCCAATCGGCGAATTTGTAAGCGACAGACAAACCTAAGTCAGCGCTGCTGCCGAACTTGTATTGGTCTTGGAATGATTTCATGATGTAACGGTAGCCCCAGAATTTTTCCTGGAAGTTGAATTGCGTTGTTGAGATGAGACCTCCGTTTAATGTCATGTCGCCTTTCTTCCAAGATAACATCGCGTTCTTGATATAAGCGATACGTTGTAAGTCGGAGACATCGCTTGACTTGCCGATGTCCATCACGCTTTTTACGGAAAGTCCATTACCTAATTTGTATTCATATCCTAAATATGTGCGTTCCAAATCGAAACCTCTGCCATTGCCGGCTCCGAAGTTTACATTGAAATTGCCAAATGTCTGTACGATGGCCTTTCCTTTAGGTTCTTCTACTTTTACGTCTTGTGCGTTTGCACTGATACCGATGCAGGCTAAAAGAGCTGCTGTGATTAAATTCTTTTTTTTCATTTTGTAAAATTTTAGTGTTTGTTTAATGTTTAATTTTCGTCTTAAATCTGCCGCAAAAGTATCTGTAAGATGTTTCAAACTTGTTACGAAAAAATGAGAGTTTGGTTAAAGAAATATTTAAGAAAAATTAATTGTTACATTTTTATTAAATGTTGAACTTGCATTATAAATACTCATATTTTTATTTACATTTGCAAGAAATATTTTATGTGTATCGAAGGATTTTTACATATTAAAATATGTTATAAAAAAAGATACGTGAAAATTCTCGAGATACGTGGAGCTTGATAAAAATATATATGACAACAGAACGTATTTTAATAGTCGATGATGAAGAGACTTTATGTGAGGTCCTGAAACTGAATCTCGAAAATGAAGGTTATGACGTTGACATCGCTTTTAGCGCAGAAGAGGCTTTGATGCTTGACCTTAAAAAATATTCGCTTATCCTTCTTGATATTATGATGGGCGAGATAAGTGGAATCAAGATGGCGAAGATGCTTAAGGCTGATGTCACGACTGCCGATATTCCTATTATATTCTGTACCGCTCGCGACACCGAGGACGATATGATTATGGGCCTGAATATCGGGGCCGACGATTATATCATGAAACCGTATACTGTTCGCAATGTGATAGCGAGAGTGAAAAGCGTGCTACGTCGTACTTCTGCGCATAAGGGAAATAATATTGTTCACGCCGACAAACCTAATATATTAAAGGTAGATGGTCTTCATCTCGATTTGGAGTTTAAACGATGCACAGTCGATGGCGTTGAGGTGAAACTCGCAAGAAAAGAGTTTGAGTTATTGGCTTATCTCATCTCACATCGTGGAAAGATTTGTTCGCGTGAACAGATCCTGAGTAGGGTATGGAGCGATGAAGTAGTTGTTCTTGATAGAACTATTGACGTGAATATCACACGACTACGCACTAAGATAGGTGCATACGGTTCTTATATTGTCACACGTTCAGGTTTTGGTTATGGCTTCCGTGATTAAAATATCATATCATAAGCGACTCTTCCTGATGTTGCTCGCTTTCTCTTGGACCATCATCTTATGTTGTGTCGCTTTTCAATATTTTAGAGAAAAACAATACAAATCGGAAATATTAAGTACTAAATTGCAAATCTATAATCAATATCTCTTAGAATCTCGGCCTCTCAGCCTCTCAGTGACTCAAAAAGTACCTTTTGAGGATTTGAGAATTTCAGTCATAACTTTATCAGGTGAGGTTGTTTATGATAATATGTTGTCTGTCGATTCTTTAGATAATCACAGCAAACGGCCAGAGGTGGCGGATGCCATAAAGAAAGGCTCCGGCTATCATATAGGACGTTATTCGGCGAGCGACGGACGTCAGTATTTTTATTCTGCAACACGTGGCGACGATGTCATCGTGCGTACCGCAATTCCTTATTCCTCGTCGCTTCATGAGCTGCTGGCGGCAGACTGGAATTTTTTAGGCGCTATCATTTTGATAAGTCTCGTGATGAGTTTTTTGGCTTATTTCGCTACGCAGAGATTAGGTAAGAACATAGAGAGGTTGAATCGTTTCGCGGAGAAGGCCGAGAGCGGCGAGTCTTTTGACGAAGAGGAACAGTTTGCGAATGACGAACTCGGTTCTATCTCTAATCATATCGTGAAATTGTATGCGCAGCTGCAGCAGACTATCAAGGACAGAGACATCGCTCATGAGGCTGCGATGCGCGAGGAACAGGAGAAGATTCGTATCAAACAGCAGCTTACAAACAATATAAATCACGAGTTGAAAACACCCGTGGCATCAATACAAGTGTGCCTCGAGACTTTGCTTTCGGGAATAAATTTAAGTGAGGAAAAACGTCAGGAGCTGATAGAGAGATGCTATTCTAATAATGAACGTCTGCGTCGCCTCTTGGAAGATGTCTCGCTTATCACAAGAATGGAAAGCGGTAGTCAGCTGATTGGAAAAGAAAGCGTTAATATTAATAATATCATCGATGAGATTTCTGATGAACTGGATATCATGCCTGAAGATGAAAAATTACAGCTGCATTTGAACTTCGATGAACAGGTTGAGATAAATGGCAATCTTTCTCTGATTGCTTCTATATTCAGAAATCTTACGGAAAATGCCATAGCTTATTCTGGAGGCAAAAATATCTTTATCACATTGGTGAAAAATAGTGATGAGCAATGTATTATAAGATTTGAAGACGATGGTAGGGGAGTGGAAGAAGAACAATTGCCTCGTTTGTTCGAGAGATTTTATAGAGTCGATAAAGGGCGTTCCAGACGTATGGGAGGCACAGGACTAGGCCTCGCCATAGTGAAACACGCTGTTCAGTTTCATGGTGGAAATGTCAGTGTGACGAACCGAGCCGAAGGCGGATTGAAGTTTGAGTTTTCTTTGAAGAAGTGAGGTTTAACTCTGACTCTGAACTCTGACTTTGACTCAGACTTTGAACTTATTGACACATTGACTTATAGACTTATAGACTTATAGACTTATAGACTCTGACTTTCCCTAGATTTCTAACTTACAAATCTCCTTTTGTAACAAATCCAAAAACTGAGCAGCTTGACCTCCGTCCATCTGTACGTGATGGAACTGGAATGAAATCGGCAAAGTCGTTTTAAACAACTTTTTACGGTATTTCCCCCACATTACCATCGGATTGAGAAACTTGTCGGTGTATTGATTTACAATGCAATCCAATTCTGTAGCTACGACAGCGGATGTTCCTACAATCATTGCGTCTTCAATGAAAACGCTTTCGCATGAATCGGCGACTTGTTTCGTTAAAGTGTTATAATCTTCGACGAACTGTTTGAAGTCATTTGTGAAAGGAATGTCGCATGAGTTAATACCGCCTTCTTTGTTGTTGACAATCACATTGACGGCGAGTTTGTCGAATTTAAACATCTTGCCATCGACAGGAAGCATATAAAATTCTTCAATCTGACTCGCGGCTTTAATGATACACCAGCATAAAAGCATATTTAGTTTCAAGCCTTTTTTCTTGCTTATCTTACGAAGACGTGAAATGTCGAATGTTTTTGTCAATGTCACCATCGGCATAGGGGAGGTCATCCACAATTCGAATGCTGATGCTCGTGATGTTTCTTTTGGATTTATCTCTTTCATGATTGGTGTTGATTTTAAATTACAAAGATATTAAAAAAGTCAACACTTTCCGAGATTCTGAAGTTCTTAAGTTATGAATTTCTTCTTCTGGGCGTTCCGGCTCCGCCGTCGGGCTTTCCGCTATATCTTTTCTCGCCTTCGCTTCCGCCTCCGTCTCCAGCTTCCGTCTCCAAAAGGATGCCGCTCCAATCCCTAACGCTGGTGGCGAACTCGAGAAATTTGCTGCCTTAGAACTTTAGAGGACCTTAAAATCATCTCAATCCTCTCCAAAATTATAGGTGAATTTTGCATTGTTTTTATCCTTTTTCTTCCTTGTTTGTGATATTTTTTGACGTGTTTTATCGTTGAATCCCATCTTTCGTTCTAAAAAATGTAATGATTATGTTTTGTAAATAATTGATAATATATAAGTTAAGGTAAAATAAAAAATATTTTACAAAATGCTTGCGTGGAATAAAAAAGTTGTATCTTTGCAGCGGAGAAATGGCAGAGTGGTCGATCGCGGCGGTCTTGAAAACCGTTGTACAGCAATGTACCGGGGGTTCGAATCCCTCTTTCTCCGCAGAACAGAAGCGACTTGATGAAAGTCGCTTTTTTTGTGTCTATGAATCAGCACGAATCGACATGAATTTTTTCAACTCCTAATTAACTGAAAATCGTATCTTTGTGCTTTAAATTTTTAGTATGGAAGAGAATAAAAACAGATATACTCATTCAGAAGAGATTGCGAATTCCATATCGCATATAGTAGGTGCGATAATGGGCGTTGCTGTGTGTACGCTGTTTTTATGCAAGGCGTATCAATCGGGAAATACATTATCTATATGGAGTTTGTGGATATATTTCTTCGGCGTCATTAGTTCTTACGTTGCATCTTTTGTCTATCACGCATGTCCTGCTAAAAAAGAGAAATCTAAATATTTATTAAGAAAATTCGATCATGCCGCAATATATTGGCATATTGCTGGTAGTTATACTCCTATAACATTGATTGCCATGTATAATCATGGCGCTACAGCATGGGCGATTGGTGTTTTTGTTTTCATCTGGATAAGTGCGATACTCGGAACGATACTGACATTCAGAAAGATGAAACCTCATAGTTATCTCAAAACAGTTTGTTATGTGCTGATGGGTCTGTTGATACTTGTAGCGATAAAACCTTTGTATGAAAGTGTTGGCTTAAAAGTCGTTATGTTTATTGTGGCAGAAGGACTTAGCTATATCATAGGAGCTGTTTTCTATAGTTTTAAAAAAACAAAATATATGCATTCTGTGTTTCATGTCTTCGTAATCTTAGGTGATGTGTTCCACATGATTGCTGTTTGGAATGTGATAGGAATGTATTTGTAAATATTTTTAATCTTATGAAACGAATATTATTTATTGTATTAACATTTATAAGTCTTAATGTTTTTTCACAAAATGAGAAGAAGGTTTTCAATGGATATGATGGCGGTATGATGATTCATGCAGGTTTCGTATCTGAAAGCATCAAGCCTGTTGATATTAAAGCCGAAGGTGTGACAAAAGGCATCGGCGGTGCGATAAGATTTCATTTTGGAGAACATTATCGTGTTGGTACTGAAGGTTATGTGTCAACATTGTCACTCAAAAAAACTCTCGTTGATGGAAGTTATATCAAGACATTCTGGGCAGGTTTGATAAATGATTTCTATTGGGAATTCGGTAAGTTCATGCCATACGTCGGCTTGACTGTTGGAGGCGGAACCGTGACGGATTGTTTTATCTTGGAAGGTTACAACCACGACTGGAATCCGGAGGGAAAAGTATTAATCAACAAGACAGCTTTTGTCGCCATCGACCCATACATCGGCTGCGACTATTGTCTGACCGACGCCTTGCATCTCACATTTAAAATAGATTACCTCAACGGTTTCAATAAAAATGAATTATACCTCCCAACAGGACCGAGATTCTATATAGGAGCGATATTTTTCCATTGATGTAATGGTGTGATGAAGTAATGAAGTGATGGAGTTATAAGAAAAGGAGATTGTATTTTAAATGCAATCTCCATTTCTTGTAGTCTTGTAGTCTTGTGGTCTTGTAGTCTTTATTTGCTAAATTCCTTAAAAGTCAGCATAGGAATATTGAGGTTAAGGAAGTCGTCTTTGTTGAGTTTTTCTTTGAACATAAAGTCGAAGAATCCTTTGTGATAAGCAATGAATGAGCTGAGGCTTATGTCGTTACGTTCGCAGAAAATCTTGAGAGCCTGAGGAGCGTTGTCGGTGTAAATGAGTTGGAAATGAATATCGCCTTCAAAATCTTTTTCAAGGAAAGCCTGTTCGAGTTCTTCCATCAGTGCTGCTTCTTTTGGTCTGTCAGACTCTTCCACGAAATGAATGACATGGATGTGAGGCTTATAAGGTTTTAATATCTTGAAAATCCTGTCAATTGTAGCGATGTCGAATTCGTTGAAGTCGGTGGCGTAAACCACTTCGTTGCTTTTTCTCCAGCTGTATCCTTCTGGAATGAAAAGCATTGGGACATCGCATTTTGTCATGACGCTTTTAACGAGACTGCCTTCAAGGAAACGTTTGCCGCCTTTTCCGCGTGTTCCCATTAATATAAGGTCTGGATTTTCTTTTTTTGATAATTCTATCAACTCTTCTTCAGGATCGCCGCTGACCAGAACCGGACGTACTTTGATGTTGTCTAATCCTTCTTTATTTATTAGATTGACGAGATAATCGGTCTTTTCCAACATCGTTTGTTGTGAACTTTTTTCAAGTTCCATCAAAAGTTCTGTCGTGAAATAGTTGTCAGTATCCATATTGCCTGGATAACAATTACTTCCAACAAAAACATTGTCCATATATGCATGGAATATTATAATTTCTCCACCAGAGTTCTTTAAAAAGTCAATAGCGTATGGAAGAAGAACCTTGTTCTCTTCACTGAAGTCTGTCGATAGTATTATTTTCATCTTGTCAAAAATTATCTGTACAAAAATAACAATTCTTTAAAAAAAGAACAAATTATTTGTCAAAAAGTTTTGAATGATTTTTAAATAAAATAAGTTCTGTTTATGATACTTATTTTTTTTACACTCCTGTCTAATTATTTTACACCTTTTATTCTTTCTTAAAAATTAAATCATTGATTTATAATATTATAAGATGATGGCATATCTTTGGCACACTATAAAGTGTAAAAGTTATATAAATGAGGAAATTTTTTATGAAGACGCAAAGACACAGAGACGCAAAGACACAGAGTTGTACGTATATAGAATATATGCATCAATGGCTAACAGCCAAAGTTCAACAGTTAATAGCCAAGAGCCAAAGTTTTATAAGAACGATTTTCATTTTAACTGTGTTAAATTTTTTGACACTCGGACTTGCTGCGCAGTCGCTGCCTATGACTTTGGACGACTGCATGGCATACGCGGTGGAACATTCCACTTCGGTAGGCAAGAAAATGAACGCTCTCGATGATGCACAGCAGGATTATAATTCTTCGGTGGCTTCTCTTTTCCCTTCCTTGTCGGCAAGCGTTTCTGGCGCGACAAACTTCGGTCGCTCCATCGACCCGGAGACAAACAATTATACTAATGTCTCAACCTTCAGCAACTCTTACGGAATATCTGGTTCTATGCCTTTGTTCTCTGGACTTCAAGGCGTGAATACGGTACGTGCCGCTAAGGTGGCTCGCGAACGTGGCGCACACGATTTGCAAATATCACGCGACGAGGTTGCGATGCAGACAATGAAGGCTTATATTGATGTGCTATATTATATAGGTACTGTGAAAATAGCTCAGCAACAACTTGAAGACTCTCGTCTGATGCTTAAAGAAGCCCAGAAACTTTACGAGATAGGACGTAAAAGCGCAGCGGAAGTGGCAGAGGTTGAGTCGCAGGAAGCTAACTACGACTACCTTCTTACCGAACAGCAGAATAATCTCGCTCTTGCAAAGATAAGATTATGTGAGATTATGAATTATCCTCAAGATAAAGAACTTAATATAGATGAAAACATAGACCTTGAATTTGTCAATATGCTTACGCCTATGGAAGATGTCGTGACTTACGCCTTGAACAATAATGCGAAAGTGATATCGGCAGAACTTAACACTTCTTATTCTAAATTTAATTATAAGAAAATCAAAGGCTATTATTATCCATCCTTATATCTCTATGGAGGTTATAACACAAGCTATTTCGTTAATATGGAAAACCAGGCTGCTTACGATGCCTTCTTGAATCAGTTGAGAAATAATGTGGGTTCTTACATACAAGTGGGATTGTCGATACCGATTTTTTCTGGATTAAACATCAGGACTTCAACACGCCAGGCTCATAACGCATGGCGTAATGCCGAACTTGATGCGATTGCGGTGCGTAACGCCGTGGAGAGCGAGGTGACACAGTCGTATCAGCAGATGAAAGGCTTTGCAAAACAATATCTTCTCGGACAGAAGAAAGTGGAGGCAGCACAACTCGCATACGACGGCATCGCTGCCAAATTCGAGAAAGGATTAGTCACGGCAATAGATTTACAGACAGCCTCAACGACATTATTACAAGCAAAATCAGACTGCCTTCGCTCTAAACTACAATACGTTATAGAATATAAGATGGTGGAATATTATAATGGAGGTGATTTGGTCAAATAATGAAAGACTTTAAAAATTGAAAACTGAAAGGTGAAAATTGAAAAATAATTGAATAATCTGGTTTAAGGTTTAATGCTTAAGGTTTAAGGTTGGATTTAATAAACTTTAAAACTTAAAACTTTCAATCTTGCAACTACTTTAAACTTTAAACCTTAAACTTTAAACTAATAAAGAAAATGGACATAAAATTAGAAAAGAAAAAAGGATTGAAGGCATTGTTTCAGAAGAAGAACGTGCCGTATTTCGGTGCTGCGGCATTGGTGGTGTTTATTGTGTGGCTTGCTGTGCGTGACAACAAGAGTACGCTGAGAGTCAATGCGGCTACTATGACGGTGGCTGCCGTGGAGCGAGGAGAGTTCAATGACTATGTGCGCCTTACGGGAACGGTGCAGCCTATCACCACGGTGCAGCTCACACCCTTGGAGTCGGGAGTGGTAGAGCGCATCGTCCATGAAGAAGGCAGCAAGGTGAAACGCGGCGACGTCATATTGGAGATGTCTAACAACTCTCTCTCGATGCAGATTCTTCAGTCGGAGGCCGACCTTGCCGAGAAACAGAATATCTTGCGTAACACGCTCATCTCTATGGAACAGGAGCGTCTCTCATTACGTCAGGAGAAGCTGCAGCTCGACTTGGAGGTTAGCCGTCTGAGAAGAACATACGAACAAAACAAGGAGCTTTATGAAAACGACCTCATCGCTAAGGAAGAATATCTTCAGTCGGAGGAGAATTATCAGCTCGCTGTGAATAAACGTACTCTTATCTTGGAACGTCAGAAGCAAGATTCTTTATATCGCAGCTCTCAGGTGCAGCAGATGGAAGAAAGTCTGAAGTCGATGGAACTTAATATGAAACTCATCCGCGAACGTGTCGATAACCTCAAAGTCAAGGCTCCTATCGACGGAGAAGTAGGAATGTTGGACGCTGTACTCGGACAGTCGCTATCGCAAGGAATGAATATCGGACAAATCAATGACTTGTCTGCTTATAAGGTGCAAGCTCAGATAGACGAACATTATATCGACAGAGTGACGACAGGATTGACAGCATCGTTTGAACGTCAGGATAATAAGTTTGAGATGAGCTTGAGGAAGGTATATCCGGAGGTGCGTAACGGACAGTTCAAAGCCGACTTTCGTTTCAGTGATGAGTTGCCCGAAAACATACGCAGAGGTCAGACCTATTATCTCAATCTGCAGCTTGGACAGCCGAGCGAAGCAGCGATAATACCAAGAGGTTCGTTCTTCCAGAAGACAGGCGGCAGATGGATTTACGTCGTGGACGAGAGCGGCGAGAAAGCCTACAAACGTGAGATACGCATCGGACGCCAGAACCCTCAATATTACGAAGTGCTTGAAGGCCTCAATCCAGGAGAGAAAGTGATAACATCATCGTACGACAATTACGGAGATAATGAAGTGTTGGTGATTAATTAGGAATGTTTGGTAGAGACGCGTCAATGGTTCCAATAAAAATAAACACACATTGACACGTCTCAGAAATTGAAAATTGAAAACGGAAAATTGAAAATTAAATAAAAAAAAGTATGTACATCAAAAATTTCATCACATTATTACGCCGATATACAACATCGTCATTGTTGAATGTCTTAGGCATGGCGATAGCCTTCGCTTCGGTATATCTTATTTCCGTTCAGGTGAAACACGACCTTTCTTACGATAAGGTGATTCCTAATTCTGAAAATATCTACAGATTAGAATCACCTAATTGGTACGAAGAAGGGAAGTGGTCATATAATTGGAACAGACAGTGGCCAGACGAGATGTGTGCTGACGTCCCGGAGATAGAAGCTTCTGGTTCAATCTGGATATATGCTTCTGGTGCAGTCGATTTTTCAATAAAGCGTAATCAGACTATTGATAATCTGAAAATAGTGCTGTCCTCGGCTGAACCAGAAGGTCTTGAGGTATTTCCTTTTGAATTTGTTGAAGGTGGATTGGAAGATTTTAGAGCCGCTAAAGGGATAATTATTTCAGAAGAAGTGGCCAAGAAATATGACCTTAAAGTTGGTGACTTCCTAGCAGTCGGTCGTGGTTTAGAGAGCGGATATGGAATTAACATAGTCGGTATCTTCAAGAACTTCCCAGAACCGAGCAACATATCTGTATGTGAAGGTTGGATTAATATGGGATCTCAGCAGAATGCTCAGATAAATAATTTTAACGACCCATATTATGTGAGATTGAATGAAGATGCATCACATTTAGAAGTGGAAAATAAGATGAATGCCAATATGATAGAAGCCTGGAAAAAAGAAGGTAAATCAGAAGAGGAATTAGAACATCTCGTAAAAAGATATACGGTCCGACTTAATCCTTTATCGAAAATTTATTTCGATGAACTATCTTATTCCGAAGGTATGAAAGGAAATCGTTCTACTACATATAGTTTGATAGCGATAGCGGTTCTTATCCTCGTCATATCATTCATCAACTTCATCAATTTCTTCTTCGCTTTGATACCGACACGCATAAAAGCGATAAATACTTATAAGGTGTTTGGAGCTCCGACGTCAAAGTTGCGTGTCAACATTGTCTTTGAAACATTAGGCATTGTATTCCTATCTGTCGTAGTTGCGATGATGATTGTAGTCGTCACAGCCAACACGTCTTTGTCGGAATACATTTCTACATCCGTTTCATTAAGAGAGAATTGGGATTTAGCTCTTTCTGTGATGATATTCCTTATGCTATTCGCTTTGCTGGTGGGTTTATATCCTGCCTTTTATATCACTAAATTCAATCCTGCCATGGTGTTTAAAGGCTCGTTCCATGCAACAAGGTCTGGAAAAGCATTGCGTTATTCTTTGGTAGGAATCCAATATGTTATTTCCATCTCATTGATAATATGTTCTTTGTTTATTCATAAACAACATAAATACATGCTTAATCATGAGATGGGATTTGATAAAGAACAACTTTATGGCATCTTAGTTCCTAATGCAGTCTTGTTTACTGATGATTTTTCATATAACGATATGGATTATACAGGCCGTGATGCTTTTACTGATAGGTTGAAACAAAATCCTCAAATCGTTGATGTCGCTTACGGAAACTCCTGTATTGTTGGCGGAGGAGGAATGGGCTGGGGCCGTGATTATAAAGATAAGGAGATAAGTTTTAGCGTATTGACAGTATCATGGAACTATTTGCAGATGATGGGGATAGATATTGTAGAAGGTCGAGACTTTATGCCTTCTGACGAACATTCCGAAACAGGAGCGCTTATCTTCAACAGAAAGGCGGCTGAGCAATTTGGCATCGAAGTGGGGACAAAGATACAGGCACACATATCAAAAACAACTCTCACTCCAATCGTCGGTATCTGCGAAAACTTCAATACTAAATCTTTGCAATATGAGATACTGCCTTGTGCCATTTTGATTTACGGATCATACGGATGGAGTTTCCCTAGTTATGCACAGATAAGAGCTGCTGCTGGCAGTGATTACAAGGAACTTAACAAATATGTAAGAAGTGTTATTGAAGAGTTCGCACCTAATACAAATCCAGAGTCTTACGAATTGATGTTCATCGATGATGCGATTGCTTTTCAATATGAGATGGAGAAGAAGTTGTCAACACTCGTAACTATATTTACTTTTCTTTTGATATTAATCTCCATCATCGGAGTCTTTGGCTTGGTGTTGTTTGAGACACAATACAAGCGCCATGAGATAGGAATACGTCGTATCCACGGAGCGTCGTCGGCAGGAATCTTAAAAATGTTTAACAAGAAATATCTTTATATAGTGGCTATATGCTCAGCTGTTGCCATCCCGATAAGTTATTATATCATCGACAGATGGATGCAGCAGTTCGCCTATCGCACCGAAATGTCCGTCTGGGTTTATGTCGTCGCAGTTTTAATAATAACGATAATAACTATAGTGACAGTCTCGATTCGCTCATGGAAAGCAGCAAACGAAAATCCGGTGGATGCGATTTAATTAGGAGATGGAAGATTCTGTCTTAAACCAAAATGCTTCTAATATAGCTATCTACAGCATATAGCGTGATGTTTTCCATCCATTCTTGGTCAATGTATGGTTTTAAAGAAAAACGTACTGCTTTAAAGTTTTTGTCTTTAAAATCCTCATTTACAAATAACGATAATGATTTGCTTTTAACATTGACAGATGCTTTCACTTCTATGGGAATGACTTTTTCTTCGGTCTGGAGGAGAAAGTCTATTTCCATTGTGGAATTGTCCTTAGAGTAATAGAAGATAGAAATATTGTTCGTTGCCTTCAAATGCTGAAGTACGAAGTTCTCTGTAAATGCACCTTTAAATTCAACAAAGGCATTATCGTTAAGCAGCATGGTGTTAGGGTTAGCCTCTGACAAACATGCCAGCAATCCGCAGTCAAGCATGTATAATTTGAAGGCTGAACTATCTGCGTAAAATTTCAATGGAATTGTAGGTTGCTTGCATTTTTCTACTTTATACACCAATCCGGCATCTATCAACCATTGCATGGCCATCTCATAATCTTTTGATCTGGCACCTTTTTTAATGTCTCCGTAAAAAAACTTTTTGTTTTCTTTTGACAACTGTGCTGGAATGTTGTTCCAAACCTGATGAATACGTTGAATCTGAGTCTTCGTATGTTTCGACATATCGTAGTAATATGTGTCTAAAATTTCTCTTTGTATCATCCGTACTTGTCTAACATCTTTGGTTTCAATATATTTTAAAACGGCTTCTGGCATTCCTCCAACGAAATAATATTGACGAAGATATTCTTTCAGTAATTCATCCATTGCTGATATGGATTCCCAATCACATGTGTCTAAAAGTTCCACTGTTTTGCTTCTTCCATTAGCTAATAAAAATTCATTGAATGTCATAGGAAACATCTTCATCAAATTTACTTTTCCTACAGGAAATGACTCATCATTGCGCAATGATATTCCTAATAATGAACCTGCAGCAACGACATGCAGAGAACGATAGTCCTCGCAAAAATATTTCAATGAAGCAATTGCATTCGGAATCTCTTGTATTTCATCGAAGAATATCAATGTCTTTCCTATGACTATATCTGTTTCATAATAACGTTCCAGCTCTGTAACAATACGTTTAATGTCAAAGTTTCTGAATAAATTCAATGCGAATGAATCTTTATGACAATTAACATAAATTAGGTTGTCAAATTCTCGACTGCCAAATTCCTTTAATATGTATGTCTTTCCAACCTGTCGTGCACCTAACAAAATAAGAGGCTTCTTGTTTGGATTATCTTTCCATTCCAATAAATTTTGATAAATAGTTCTTTCCATCTGATAAATGTTTTTCTACAAAAATACATTTTTTTTGTGTAATAATTGTATAAAAACAACATTTTTTTTGTGTTATTTGTTTGAAATAACGATAAGATGTTTTTCGTTACCAATAATCAATGTAAAATAAAGTTAAAGTTATATTAAGGGGACTTCTATAAATTCCCCGTTTGAGTAATTTTTAATAGTAACAATTAAAACTTTTGCATGCTTTATTTTTTTTCTTGGAATATTTTCGTCTTTCTTTCAATCACATAGCTCGCTATGCTCTTTCAAGAAAAACAAAAATCTTCTCAAAGAAAAATTCATAAATCATTTGCAAAGCAATTTATAGAAATCCCCTTAACACAAAATGTCTATTTGTTTTACATCAACTGTCTATTATTTTTACACTGATTTTAAAGATGGAATTTTAAATGCTTGATAACTAATAATATCAAATTATGGTATATATTTGGCACGATAAAAATTGAATAAAAAAATATTGGACAAAGTCTGTTGTCTGTTGTCCGTTGACATTAAAAATAAAAAAAGTATGTACATCAAAAACTTCATCACATTATTACGCAGATATACGACATCGTCATTGTTGAATGTCGTTGGCATGGCGATAGCCTTCGCGGCTATATATCTTATTTCTGTTCAAGTGAATCATGACCTTTCATATAACCGAGTTATTAAAAACTCAGAGCGAATCTATCGTTTGGAGTATCCTAATGAGACTGGTAATGGTCGCTGGGATATATGGTGGAATCGTCAATTGCCAGATAAGTTGGTTAGCATATGCCCTGAAATTGAGGCGGCAGGTTCGATTGGTGTATTGGCACACTCAATGTATCAAGATGAGTACTCTATCCATCGTAATGCCATAGTTGAGAACTTTACGATCAGTCTAGCAGGTGCAGAACCAGAGGGGTTGGCTGTTTTCCCATTCGAGATTGTAGCAGGTAGTTTGGATGATTTAGCAACTGGGGATGAGATGATTATCTCTGAGTCTGTTGCCAATAAATTCAATTTATCAGTGGGTGATGACCTACATTATGGTAGAGGTGCTATGAATAGTGCTATCCGTACAATTGTGGCGATTTATAAGGACTTCCCCAAACCATCAACAATCTCAATGCCTATGGGTTATGTGCTTCTTAAACCACAAGCTCAGGCTTCGGAGAGTGATTGGATGGACACTTACTATGTTCGTCTACAAGAGGGAGCAGATGTTAAGGATATTGAGCAGCGAATGACACAAATGGTTATTGATGAGGCTATAAAGAACGGAACTTCGGAGGAAGACCTTGCCGAGGTACTTCACCGTGCCACACCACGACTTACCTCTATTTGTGACCTATACTTTATCAAAGATGCTCCAACAGAAGGCTTGTCTGGAAACCGCTCTACAACCAATTCTTTGATAGCCATTGCAGTCTTGATTTTGGTAATCTCTTTTATCAATTTTGTAAACTTCTTCTTTGCGCTTATTCCAAGCCGTATTCGCGTGGTTAACAACTATAAAATATTTGGTGCACCAACATGGAAGTTACGCTTAAACTTTCTCGTTGAAACAGTTGGTTTAATTCTCGTTGCCTTGCTCGTTGCGGTAATTATCGTATGTGTGTTTGCTGAAACTCCGCTCAAAGAGTATATTTCGACTTCTGTTGCAATTAATGATAATTGGGCGTTGGCAGGATCTATTGCAGGCGGAGTTATATTGTTGGGAGTTATAGTGTCGCTATACCCTGCGTGGTATATCACCAAGTTTTCGCCGGCATTTGTGATTAAGGGTGATTTTGCATCCTCTCGCTCAGGTCGTATCTTGCGATATGCCCTTGTCGGAGTGCAATATATAATATCTATTACACTGATTATTTGCTCAATATCCGTCTATCGTCAGCACCAATTCATGCTCAAGCGTGATATGGGTTTTGACAGAGAGAATCTTCTCTCTGTAGAGGTGCCATTTGAGGCTATGAATCCTGATGTCGAAAGTTCTCGATTGGACTACACTAAGCGAGATGCACTCTTGGATAAGCTAACTCAAAACCCTCAAATCAAAGGCGTGACCTTTGGTGATATTGAGCTGGTGAGTAATGCCGAGGGTAGTTGGGGACGACCATTGGAGAATGGCGATAAAGCTATATTTTCAATACACACTGTATCTTGGAACTTCTTGGATGTTATGGGTATAGAGATTGTTGAAGGTCGTGATTTTCTGCCATCCGATGATAATACTATTACAGGTGCAATGATCTTTAATGAAACAGCTCAAAAGATATATGGGCTCACATTAGAGACTAAGATGATGGGGCACCTTTACGGACATAACGCTAATATTGTAGGTTTCTGCAAAGACTTCAATTTTGCCCCTGCTGATAGAAATATAGAACCGTTTGCTTTTATGGTTTGCGGTCACTATGGATGGGATATGCCACGTCACGCCTATATCCGTACCATTGCTGGAGCAGATATTGCCGAAGTAAGAAGATATGTCTTTGACACGTTGATGGAGATGGCTCCATATGCGGATCCTGAAAAAATAAAGGTGGAGTTCTTTGATAAGGAATTGGAAGATCTATACTACCTTGAAGAGAAACTCTCAACACTTATCGCAATGTTCTCGTTCCTCTCGATTGTGATTTCTATTATCGGAGTCTTCGGCTTGGTGTTGTTCGAGACACAGTATCGTCGCCGAGAGATTGGTATCCGCAGAGTCCATGGAGCATCGGTGGGTGGCATTTTGCAGATGTTCAACCGCAAGTACATCAATATTGTCGCTATCTGCTCGGCAGTGGCAATCCCTGTCAGTCACTACATCATCAGTCGCTGGATGGAGCAGTATGTTTATCGCGTGGAGATGTCGTGGTGGGTATATGCGCTCGCGGTGGGTGTAATTCTGCTAATCACGATTATCACCGTATCGCTCCGTTCCTGGTCAGCGGCAAATGAAAATCCAACGGAGTCAATTATGAAATAACAAGAATTATATAAACAATTAAAACTAAAATAGTTATGTTAAAAGTCGAAAATTTAAGAAAGAGTTTCTTCACAGAAGAGATAGAAACCATCGCCTTGAATGGCGTTTCATTTGAAGTTAAAAAAGGTGAGTTTGTAGCTGTTATGGGTCCTTCGGGATGCGGCAAATCCACATTGTTGAACATCTTGGGATTGTTGGATAATCCTACGGGAGGCACATATTCCTTGCTTGGCCAGGAAGTGGGCGGTCTCAAGGAAAAAGACAGGACCATGTTCCGTAAGGGCAACATCGGCTTTGTGTTCCAGTCGTTTAACCTCATCGATGAACTGACGGTCTCAGAGAACGTAGAGCTACCTCTCATATATATGGGAGTGAAGTCGTCGGAGCGTAAAGAGCGTGTCGCCAAGATATTAGATAAGATGAATATCTCTCACCGAAGCGAGCATTTCCCACAGCAGCTATCAGGTGGACAGCAGCAGCGTGTTGCTATTGCTAGAGCTCTCGTGTCAAACCCTAAACTCATCCTTGCCGACGAACCTACAGGTAACTTGGATTCTAAGAACGGACAAGATGTGATGAACCTGCTTAAAGAACTTAACCAAGAAGGAACCACCATCATCATGGTGACACACTCACAACACGATGCAGCCTTCGCAACAAGAACCATCTGCCTCTTCGACGGCAAGATAGTGACAGATGTGAAGAACAGACTGTGATGTAAAACGATAAAAACCTATAAAAATGAACACATTAAATTACTCTATTCGCTATCTGCTGAAGAACAGAGGTAACTCGGCGACACGTATTATTTCTTTGTCGTTAGGCCCTGTACTTATTGCTATGAAAAAAACAATCTTATTATTTACAGTAGCATTGATGATGCAATCATGTTCTGTGACAGTAGAAATTCCAGCACGTAATGATAATAGTCTGACATCTGAGCAGAGAAGTGATATTTATTGGACTTCTGATACAACTTCATTAATTGGTTTGACCAACGATAGCCGAATCTATGCCGTCAATCCAGATCAGATGAGAGACTTGCTTGTTACTAAAGAAAAAGCTCTCGTTTATAGATGGTCGCCGTATGAAATGGAAAACGTTATTCCAATATATTTTGTACAGTCATATTGCAATGAAAATGATATAGAATTATATGTCATTACAAATGAATATAAAGCGGCATTTAGAGAAATAGATAATGTTAAGAATCCGATGTTTTCAATGAAGATAGTTAATGATATTACAGACATCTCAGATAAATGTGAAAATAGATTCTATAAACAGCTTTTAGGCAGCAAGTACAAGAAAAAGTATCATCTCTATTATTTTGAAAATGGCGAATATGTAAGA
Organism: Bacteroidales bacterium; assembly: GCA_045631805.1. GTDB lineage: Bacteria > Bacteroidota > Bacteroidia > Bacteroidales > F082 > Limimorpha. The sequence goes on from JAZQVL010000095.1 coordinate 25,429, forward strand.
ACTGAAGATGAAATACTGAATGACAAATGGAAAAAATATTGGTTTTTTAGAAAATAATTTTAGGTGACTTTATACGACAATACCCTAAAAAGATATTACCATAATAATTTGTTTGTTTATTGTTTAACTTTGGACTTAAATATATGTTATATTTGCAGAAATTTTGTTAATTTAATAATAATAGAAAAATTTTATCGTTATATATGACAAAGTTATAAATAAAAAGTCCTACGAATTAACTCATAGGACTAGTATGAAAGGCGTTAATCGTAAAGATATCGAACGTTGCGTGTAATGAATGCGCTTAATCCCGCTCCACTTTGTGCAAGACGTTTCATTTCTTCAACGTTTCTTACTCCTGCTCTGTTATAACTATAAGAATATGGTTTGCTGCCTTTGAACCAAACGATTATTCTATAAGGTTCAATCTCATAGCCAATAACAGGAGAGTTACCTCTCACATTTGCGTAAGGAATCATAATTACCTCCTTTCTGCTTTAATGGCAACATGTTTCAGGTTGCCGTTATACATAACAATAAAAACCACCGCCAGAGTGCCAAACTGACGGTGTATTGAAGAGTACTCATAACCTTGTTGCCGCAAGGTTGGAGTTAAGAACAACTCAAAAATTAAGGTGCTGGTACTAAAAGGTTTTCGTCAACATAGAAATAATCGTTTCTATGATTACATCCACTACAAAGTGGTATGATATATAATTTCCTTGTGTTGTCGAAAAACTTTTGTACATGGCATCCATCAAAATCACTCCTATAACAAACCTCTTTACAATCTTCTGCTGGGCAATTATACTTCTTATATTCATTAATTGCACCCTTTTTACTTTCCCAATATTCTAACCATGTGTTATATGGGAATGGAGGTCGTAAATCAGATGTATTAGTTGCATTCTTTATCAAAATACCCATAAAAATAAATTTTATTTATTAATTTTTCATTCCTTGGTAACGGAGAGGAACTCCGCCATCTTATTTAACAGGAAGATAGGTTGAAAACTGCCGTCATATCCAAAGGATTTTCAGCATAACGGATGCCAATGGCACTACTACTTTATTAGCAAACTATGCACCAAACCTTAAATCTGTCATTTTGACAAGAAAATGTTAAGTCTGACTGACAAAGTTAATATTCTAGTTGAATTATAAATATAAACTAATGAAAATCATGAATAATACGAGACTAACAATAACGTGTGAGGAAAACCAGGATGGCGGTTATAACGTAGATGTAACATACGAAAAAGATTACAGAACCAAATTCAGAGAAGCATTCTTATCAGTAGACGCTCCTATACCAATACGTCTTATTGAAGAAAAGGAAATCAATGGCGAGAGTGCCGAAAAATCAGCGTCCGTAAAAATTCTAAAGCATATAAATGAGGTTGTCGGTAAAAGTATGAAAACCGAAAATAGAATTTTTACCGACAAGGAGATAGATTCCTTGTTTGAATTTAAGGAACTCTATACCATACAAAGATTTGCTGAAATAGCAGGTGTTAAGTTTGATGAAAGTAAATTTAGAAATCGTAAAGAGTTTAGAGAGTATTTTAAGAAGTGGATTTTATATAATGGTGCCTAAATAAGTATATTTAACTTCAGTGTTTCAAATACTATACTACTCCATCATAAAAATATTCTTCTGGATATATAATATGGTAATCTTTTATTGTTGATTTATCATATATACATATCTGCATTGGCGGAGAAAAATTAAAGAAAGATTTAGACCAACCAACAAAAGGTACTTTTTCATCACCTCCACAATTTTCGGATAAAACCCTAACTGCTTGAAATGGAAAATTATTGTCATTTTTCAATTTTTCAATGACAAAACCAATTGTTTTGGGTTTTCCGCCATATTTATTTTTGATTGCCCTATAACATTTCTCAAAATATTTTAGCTGTTCCATATTCCCAGCTAAGTCTAAATATTTATTATCTTCGATATTAGCAGAAGCTTGGCATATCATATATTTTCCCTTATAATGTGATTCACCCCACCATTGAGCTCTTTCTAACAGATTGTCCCAAAAATAATAACCATCACCAAGCCATGGATTAGTAGAACATAAAAAAGGTCCCGATATCTCAACGTAATCGGGATTGTTCCTATCTGCAACTGTTTGATAAATGTTATTTATTTGGGTCATATTATTCAGTTACACAAGTTCTATCTTTTAAAATATTACTTAGTGTTGATAAATTCATTGTAGGCAACACTATCGGCTGGTAATTTGCTTGTAATGTTACAGTACTAATAAAAGCACGAATATATGGAAATAAAATAGCAATGCTATTTGCATAGAAATAAGATGGAATTTCCTCAATAGAACTTATTTCTTTAAATGTAAATTCACCCATACATAAAATTTCAACACAAGGATGCTCCATATCTTCTTCAGAATATGCTGTAAAATTGAAATTTAATAAAAATGAGCGTTCCTTTTTAGAAAAGGTACCATAAGGTTCTATGCTAAGTTTTAAATTATTATTACCTGATTTAATATTCGAAAGATTTAATTTTACCATAGGAAAATTATATCTATTCAAGGAAAATATAGCTTCTTTCATAACTTTAAATTTATGCGGCAAGATAAAAACAAGAATCAGAATACAAAGATTCTTCAATTGATACAAAGTTAGTTGTTAGTGGCTCATCTATTAAAGTTCCTTTAACCATAATTAGATACTCTTCAACTGTTGGTCCCATATCGTTGAAGCGTTTTAAAGTCTCCCATTCTTTTACCTTTTGTTCTGGAGTCATTTTACTTAAATCTTCAAGTAACTTTTTATACACCATTTCCATATCTATAAGTCTTTAATTCAACATGCATATTGCATAATCTAATTATACTGCAAAAATACATTTTTTTATTGATTATGCAATTCACTTTTAATATATATTTATACTTTTATAATTTTGCAGTAATAATACACTTAACAAACATGTATATTTATTTGTTTTGTACTATATAAACTAATAATTTCACATATTATTACTAATAATATTGTTGCTTTAAAATGTATAATTTTACCGATACAAGGTAGAGTTGTACATTTTTCTTTTTATATTTGCGCTGTCTTTCGGGACAAAGTTTGAAAAATAAAGAAAGTGCCTCATTCTTGTAAAATCGCCAAATTAAACAAAGAATACACGAGGCACGGAGCAACTCTCATATATGTGGGTTGTCTATCCGTGCGTGTATTCAGGTGTTTGGCGATACCTACAGGAAGCACGGGTGGCAGTCCACTTTCTTTTTAATAAACATTGTTAAACTTCTCCCATTGTCTGCCTACGGAGAAACCTGTAAAATTCGCCATTATGAATACAAGTTTAATTACGTTTTTGATTGGAATTATATTTCCGATTCTATTTGCCATAGCAGGTTGTAGTATGGCAAAGAAGCGAAACCGAAAGGTTTGGTTATGGTTTATAAATTGTTGGTTTATCGGCTTGTTTGGTATTCTTATATTAGCTGTTTCTGGACATCTCAAGAAAGAAGTTATTGCACATCCTATAACAAATCGTCCTGATGAAGAAGTTGTAGAGAATGATGTATTAGGTTGGGTCATTCTTGTCATAGGTTTGATTGTTTTTGCACTTCAGATATGGTATGGTTATGAAATGGCTAACGCTCGTTACAATCAAATGTTTTGGGATTTTCACTTTAGTTTATAAGAATAGTTATGAGTAAATATTTATTATACGGATTTATTTGGGCGATAATAAGCACATTAGGAATATATGTCGTTACAGACTTACAAGGAATAAAGTTGCCTATATTGTATTATGTTGGTTTTGCAATAGTTTTTACACCTTTTATAGCATTTCTTCGTTCTAAAGAAATAGAACGTAAAAACAAAGATAAAAAGGACAACTAAAAATTGAGTTTAAAAAGTAATAGGAGCGTCATCATTGATTGCTCCTTTTCTTTTTAACCTTATACGATAGAACTTGTTTCATTATAGCGTTAAAATCTACGCCATCTCCCATAGGCTTTTTAAGTTCTTCTATTGGTTGGTCTAAAATAGGTATGTAATTTCTATCTTTTTTCTTTGTTTTCATTATGCTGATATTTGAATTTGTGTTATACGAATTTGTATGTTTGATATAACTTTTTCAAACCTTTCTAAATTACTAACTTTGCGATTATTATAACGGAAACAGAATTCATCAAAATATCTCTGCATATATTTACGGCTGAGGTGATTGTATGTACAATTGATTGGACGTTTGCAGTAATTACCCCAAAATCCCTCAATGCTATTAGTATAAGCATTGCCGTTCACGTACATACCTTTGCCGTGGTCAACCATTTCTGTATGATAGAATCTACGAACTTTATCATAACCGCACCACTCATCAGTATAAAGCGTTGCAGATAATTTTACAGTTCTTAATATAGGTGCCGTTAGGGATTTAACAGAAGTATCTTTAACGACCTTACAAACCACATTTCCGTTACGTTCCATCATACCCATAACAGGAACTTTATCCTTAAAACTTCTTCCTTGACTATTCTTAACTTTCTTGTTAGCATGGCGATTCCTATTCTTCCCGCCAACAAAAGTCTCATCTAGTTCAACTTCACCATGAAGTTTAATACTATGTATATTATCGTGGAATGTTCTACGAACCTTTTGCAAAAGAAACCAAGCGGTTTTTAGTGTTACGTCAATATCTTTTGATAGCTGGGTCGCCGATATTCCTTTCTTATAATTACTAATGAAATAGATAGCAAGAAACCATTTGCGTAAAGGAAGTTTTGTACTCTCAAAAATAGTTCCTATACGAACATTGAAATTTTTGCCTGTATTTTTACAACGATACAATCCGTCACCTCTACGATATACTTTAGATGTTTCGTCATATGGAGATATAACGCCATCTGGCCATAACGTCTTTTCAAGATAATCAATACAAGACTTCTCGTTAGGGAAAGCTGTGTAGAAGTCATATATCGTCTTAAATTCTCCAAAGTTAATATCATTCATATTCCAACCAATTAGGGGTTGGTTTATATAACTTTGGCAAGAAAAATACTTTGTCAAAAAGTATAGAAAGAACCTTTCTTCGTATTTTTCTTGGTTATAAGTAACGTTGTAACTTTATAAATACACAAATTCTTTGTTATATGTACAAAAAACAATTATCTTTGCATAAAAAAATAAGAATAAGCATGTTTAATGTATTTTTTAACTATATATCGTCAATCACAGAAACGTCGGAAATAAAAAAATACGGCGAGAATGTGTTGTCTTTTAAATATAATGATTTATCCTTTGTATTTGCAACTGAAACTTCAGATCCTTACTACATTCGTTTAATGTTACCTAATGTTGCTAATGTTAATGATGTAAAAGATGTTGATAAGCTAATAAATATCTATAATAATAAGTATAAAGTCATAAAAGTTAGTATTATTGACGATAATATTTGGTTGTCTGCTGAACAATTTTTATACTCACAAGAGAATGCTTCAGGATTGTTTGAAAGAATGATAAATATTCTTGAAAATGTCATAAAGGATTTTAGAAAAGAAATAAATCAATAAATGTATGTCAAGTTCAATTAAAAGTTCAGACTCTCCTCATTTTTGGTGGATTATTGGAGTACTTGTTTTTATTATAGTAGGATTAGTAGCGCATATTTGTACAAACAAAGTGTTATATGCTGAAAAAATAATGGAATATATTTCATATGCATCTATTATTTTATCTATTACTCTTTCTATTTTCGCAATATTATACACATATACATCAAACGTACAAATTCAGCAGCAATTCGAGAAAATAAATTCTGCGGTAGATAACATAACATCTACTTCTTATAATTTAACTGTAATTAGCAATAAGTTGGAAGATAATTTAGACGCAATTCTACAGCGTTTAGAAAGTATAGATAATAAACAAAAAGAGATAACTGGACAAATGAACAATATCAATACTAAATTAGACGTTGAGGGTTGGATGGGGAAAATAACAAACAACCATCCAAACACAAAAGTTTAATTTATTAAATTAGGGTATTGTCGTATAAAGTCACCTAATTTTATATTGCGTAAATGAAATTTAGTGTTAATAATAAAAACTACTACCATGAAAAAACTTTCTCTTATTATTTTATTATTGTCGATGACGTTTATCAGCAATGCACAGAAATGGACTGATGTAGTAACTTCAAAGCCTGAGACTTTTATAGTTGATAACGATGGCAATATCACAATATCAGATGAAGCGGGTTTCGCTTGGCTTGTCTCGGTCGTCAATGGATTGAATGGAGAAAAAGCAAATTATCTTGCTGGTAAAACTATCACGATAAGCAACGATATCGACATGTCTGATTATGAATGGACTCCTATAAAAAACTTTGAAGGAATTATGAAAGGAAACGATAACACCATAAAGGGGCTGCCATTGTTGAAGATATTTGTTTTCTTAGAAGGAGAGTTCCAATTTGACATACAAGGCCTTAGATTTGTCAACAAGAACACGACGATTGAATTTCCTTGATGAAATATATTGGGGATTTAAAATTCAAAGTTAAAAGGTCCTGACGTAGAGCCGTATCATACGACACAATTAAATAATAATAAAATGTCGTTGATGCGGCTCATACTTTGTCTTGTTGACATAAAAAAAACGTTAAAATCTTTTATGAATTTTTCTCTTGAAAAAAATAGATGATTTTAGAAACAGTTGTTGCATCTCGTGCGAATTTAAAATTGAAAATTAAATAATCTGGTTTAAGGTTTAATGCTTAAGGTTTAAGGAAATAGAAGTCCCCTTAACTTAAAACTTAAAAACTACTTTAAACCTTAAACTTTAAACTAAAAAGATTATATTTGCATATAAAATAATGTTTATTATGAAATTCAGATTGTTGATAATTATGATGATTTGTTGGCTGGTATCATGCGGAACCGGCAACACAAAAGAAACTGATAAAATCGTTGATTATATTAATGGTGTCATTGAAAATAATGATTATACCATTATTTATTTTGGAGCACATTGGTGCGGTCCGTGCATATCTGGTTTTAAAAATAAAATGATAGACATAATTGATGAGAACTACGATAATGTTGAAACCGTAGTCATATTCTTTGACTCAGGAAATGTCATTCAAAATAATGAAACTATCATGAAATACTCTCCGATCTTGTTGCAGTCGCTGTCAGGTGTTGATAAGACAAGAGTTAACGGGATTTTAAAGAAATTATTCAAAAATCC
>JAZQVL010000096.1:0-25216 GCA_045631805.1 Bacteroidales bacterium
CAGTTTTCATCAAGCTTTTCTTTGGCGTAATCGATGAATTCAGGATATTCGAGGTATTTGGAATATGAGTCGATGGTGTCGATAGCTGGGTAACGTTTTGAGTCGGCACGGTTTTGTGACAATGCGTAGAAACAGCGTGCTGCTTTCTTTGTTGATTCTGTTACAGGCTCTTTCAAGTTACCGCCTGCAGGTGATACTGTGCCGATGAATGTTACAGAACCTGTTACTCCGTTGTTGAGATAAACGATACCTGCGCGTGCATAGAAGCCGGCTATGATTGCTGACAAGTCCATAGGGAAGGCATCTTGTCCTGGGAGCTCTTCCAAACGGTTCGACATCTCACGGAGTGCCTGTGCCCAACGTGATGTGGAGTCAGCCAACAAGAACACTTTCAATCCCATCGCACGGTAATATTCACCGATTGTCATGGCTGTGTAAACTGATGCTTCACGAGCTGCAACAGGCATGTTGGATGTGTTAGCGATGATTGTTGTTCTTTCGTATAATGAACGTCCAGTGCGAGGGTCTTCGAGATGAGGAAACTCGGCGAAGATTTCCACTACTTCGTTAGCACGTTCACCGCAAGCTGCCATGATGATGATGTCGGCATCAGCGTATTTTGCTAATGAGTGTTGAAGAACGGTCTTGCCTGTACCGAAAGGTCCAGGGATGAAACCGGTACCGCCTTCGAGGATTGGGTTCATGGTGTCGATGACACGAACTCCTGTCTCTAACAGACGGAATGGACGTGGTTTGCTTTTATATGCTTTGACGGCAAGTTTCACAGGCCATTTCTGTACCATAGTAACGTTGTGAATCTCACCTTCTTTGTCTTTCAATGTAGCAACGACATCGTTGATGGTGTATTCGCCTTCTTTAGCTACTGATTCCACAGTATATTCGCCTTCAAATTTGAAAGGCACCATGATTTTATGGTCGAGCCAGTTTTCCTTCACATTGCCAAGCCAGTCGCCTGCAACGACGCGGTCGCCAACTTTAGCCAATGGAGTGAAAGCCCATTTCTTGTCGCTTTCGAGAGCTGGTGTGTAGAGACCTCTCTTCAAGAAAACACCGTCCATCTTGTCGAGGTCGTTCTGAAGTCCGTCGAAGTTCTTTGATAACAATCCGGGGCCAAGTTCAACTTCCAACATGTGACCTTCAAATTCTACCTTAGAACCAGGTTTAAGTCCGCGAGTGCTTTCGAAAACCTGAACGTATGCTATATCGCCAATAATCTTAATAACTTCAGCCATCAACTTTTCTTCACCTAAATAGATGAAACATATCTCGTTTTGGAATACATCGCCTTCGATGCGGACCAAAACCAAGTTAGAGATGATACTTACTACTTTTCCTATTGTCTTATTCATGTTATATGTTTTTATTATTATATATCAAATTCTTTAGCAAACTGAAATTCTGTCTTGAAACGGTCTAACAACTCGCGGAAAATCTTCATTCCTTGTTCTGTCGTCATCTTGCTCCAGCGTTCCAAAATCATCAGTTTAAGCATGAATGCCAATACGTTGTCGAATGTAAAATATTTATGTCCGGTCATTTCATCAAGGAAATCCCAATAGAGCATATCTATTTTATATTCTCTTTCGGCAGTGCTGTCTTTTTCAAATAAAGCCAGAATTTTCTCGACGTAAGGATAATCGTCGGATAGTTCAAAGTCTTTGGCTCGTGATGTCTTCAGTTGATTCACGAAATAAGAGTTGCCAATTACTTCTTTTTCTATATCTATTTGGTACTTGCGACAGTTTATCGCAGTAATCAAGTTTTTGATATTCAATGAAAATTCTGCATATTTTTTCACGAGTCTTTCTTTTTGAGAAAGCATGAAATTCCAATATCTTTCGCTCAGTTCCACATCAGGGAGACGGTCGTTTTTTTCTTTGTCTTCTTTGTGTAAGTCGAGAAGATATTCCTTAATATAAGAAGGTACGAACATTGGGTCGTTAATTTCGTCTTCCAACTGAGAGGCCGTGAAAACCGTCTGTAGAGTAGTGTCGGGCTCTTGCTTCTGTAAAAGACGCAATATCTGAGCGTTATCGTTAGGATAGAAGAAAAGGTTTATTACATCTATCTCTTCTTTGGTAAGATAGTCGTTGAGATAACTGCGTAACTCTTGCACCGAGAGACTCAATTTTTTGTCGTCGGGACTGATTTCAGGTAGTCCTGCTATCAGGCAATAATAATTTCCTCCTGCAATGTTCATTGTCTTTATGTAATGATTAACAATAAATTAAAAAAAAGATATATCTGTTAACAGATATATCTAATTATAAATTAAGAAAATAATAATTTCTTAGAATATTCTTTTATGTATGAATTGAAGAATTCTTCAAACACTTTTTCAGAGAATGTTATTTTGTAGCTGCCATCTTTTGGCTGGACTACGAAACCTTCTTTTTGACTTGTATTAGTGACAAGTGTAAGATTGTTGTCTAACAAACTCTTATGTTTTGCAAGAAGATATTTCTCGAATTCTTCTTTTTCTTTATTGTTCATTATCACATTAAGATTGACGTTGCCCTCAGTGTTCCATTTTTCGATAATTTTACACATGAGTTCTCTGACAAAATCTTCGTCTTTGAATGCAGTTGTTGTCATATCAACGGCAAGCTTATTAGAAATGAGGTTTGTTAATTGTTGCTTTAAAGACGCTATGGTTTGTTTAACGCTCATGCCTAATTCAGCTTCTGTTTTTTGCTTCAGGTTGGCTGAGTCGTTGTTAGCCTTTTCGATAATGCTGTTAGCTTTAGCTTCAGCTTCTTTGATGATATTGTCTGCATCTTTCTTAGCTTTTTCGAGAATGTCGTTAGCGTCGTGTTGAGCTTTTTCGATACCTTCTTCGTAAATCTTTTTTGTTAAGATGTCTAATTTGTTGTCGTTGTTATCCATAACTGTAGTATTTATTTGTTATGCGTCAATATTTGCGTATGTAGCGTTTTGTTCTATGAATTCGCGGCGAGGACCGACTTCATCGCCCATGAGCATTGAGAAGATATAGTCGGCTTCGGCGCCGTTTTCTATTGTGATACGGCGTAATGTTCTGTTTTCAGGATTCATTGTTGTGTCCCAAAGTTGTTCAGGATTCATTTCACCGAGACCTTTGTAACGTTGGATGTGCAATCCTTTGTCTGTGCCGTCGGCTGATAACTCTCTTGTTATCTGAGCGCGTTCGTCTTCTGTCCAGCAGTAACGTTCAGTCTTGCCTTTTCTTATTAAATATAAAGGAGGTGTTGCGATATATACATAACCTTTATTAATAAGTTCTGGCATATAGCGGAAGAAGAACGTTAAGATCAATGTTGAGATGTGGCTTCCGTCCACGTCGGCATCGGTCATGATGATAATCTTGTGATATCTGAGTTTCTCGATGTTCAATGCCTTGCTGTCGTCTTCTGTGCCTATAGTAACACCCAAAGCGGTATAAATGTTTTTGATTTCGTCGCTTTCGAAGATTCTGTGTGGCATAGCTTTTTCCACGTTGAGGATTTTACCTCTTAATGGAAGGATGGCTTGGAACGAACGGTCGCGTCCTTGTTTTGCTGAACCGCCAGCTGAGTCACCCTCAACGAGATATAATTCTGCTTTTTCTGGGTCTCTGTCGGAACAGTCGGCGAGCTTGCCTGGAAGTCCTGAGCCTGACAACGCTCCTTTGCGTTGAACGAGTTCTCTCGCCTTACGAGCAGCATGACGTGCTGTGGCTGCCAAGACGACCTTGTCAACAATCATCTTAGCTTCTTTTGGATGTTCTTCCAAATAGTTGTTGAGGCGTTCGCTGACAATTTTATCAACGATACCCATCACTTCGCTGTTGCCGAGTTTTGTCTTTGTCTGTCCTTCGAACTGTGGTTCAGGAACCTTGACAGAGATGATGGCTGTCAAACCTTCGCGGAAGTCGTCGCCGTTGATTTCAAATTTCAACTTGGCGAACATGCCTTGTTTCTCGGCGTATGACTTGAGAGTACGTGTCAAGCCACGACGGAAACCTGATAAGTGGCTGCCGCCTTCGTGTGTGTTGATGTTATTTACGTATGAATGTAAGTTTTCAGAGAATGAGGTGTTGTATTCCAAAGCTATTTCAACAGGAACGTTGTCGCTTTCGCCTGCAATGGTGATTGGTTCAGGCGTGAGTTTCTCGCGGTTTTTGTCGAGATAGTCGATGAAGTCGGCGAGGCCGTTTTCTGAATGGAATGTCTCACTCTTAGGAGCGATGTTCATTTCTTCATTCACTTCACGTTCGTCTGTCAAAGTGATTGTGATGCCATGATTGAGATATGTGAGCTCGCGCATACGTTTCGACAATGTGTCGTAGTCGTATATGTTAGTGAGGAATATCGAATCGTCAGGAGTGAATGTGATGATGGTTCCTGTGTCTGTCGCTTCTCCAACGACTTCTACGGCTGTCATTGGCTTGCCGTATTCATATTGTTGTTTGAAGATTTTTCCTTCGCGGTGAATCTCGGCTGTGAGATGTTTTGACAAAGCGTTGACGCAGCTAACACCGACGCCGTGCAGACCACCTGATACCTTATATGAACCTTTGTCGAACTTACCGCCAGCGTGCAAGACGGTGAGAACCACTTCCAATGCTGAGCGTTGTTCTTTTTCGTGCCAGCCTGTAGGGATACCGCGACCGTTGTCTGCAACGCGAATAGAGTTGTCTGCTAAAATTCTAATATCAATAGTGTCGCAATAACCAGCCATCGCTTCATCGATGGAGTTGTCAACAACTTCATATACTAAATGATGTAAACCTCTGACGTTGACGTCACCAATATACATAGCTGGACGTTTACGAACAGCTTCTAATCCTTCTAAAACCTGAATGTTACTAGCACCATAACTGCTTTCTGCAACATTTTTTATTTCTTCTGCCATTTTATTCTTCTAATAAAAGATTCTTTTTTTATTAAATATGTATGCGCAAAGATAATAAAAAAATCGTGTATTATTAACAATACACGATAAAAAAATATTGAAAAAATGATGTTTTGTTGATTGTTTGTGATGTGAGAAAATTCACGAAAAAAACATTCTTATTTTGAGAATATAAATTGAGGTTTGTTAATAATGTAATCTATTAAATTAATGTCGTATGCCTTTGCGTAGTTTGAACATATATTGACCCATTCTGTCCATGGATTTTCTCCGTATAATAGGGCTGGGTTGTAGTCTTTTATTAACATGATTAGTTCCGGAGACGGATTTTCTAACATTTCTTTTATAGTATCGGAAAACGTTATAATCTGATTGAAAATTTGAGGCAATTTGATTTTGAGTCGTTCTCCGTTTATATGCGTGATTTTTCCTCCTGCAGAATATAAATCTCGTATGTTGGGCATCACGATCTGTTTATAGGAGCACAGCCATAAGGTGGTTTGATAATATTTGTTTTGTTTGCCATTGGGGTTTAGTGCTTCTGGAAAAAGTATCATGCACATTGCCTTTAGCCTGTTTTTTTCAGATTTGGGTATGTTGTTCCATAAAGATACATTGAATGGCTTTTCTTCTTCTGCGTTTTCAGAAGTGATCCACCATGGCATCTCCATTTTTTTGTTTTCGAGTGCTTTCTGTTTGTAATAAGACCTTACCTTGTCAATGGAATGTTGGTCGTTTCGTAGTTCGTTGTATGGTATGTTTATTTTGTCGAATATGGTTTGTCCTTTTTGCAATTCCATGTCGATAAGGTAGCGTGGAGAATGTGTTATGGCAATGTCGTACATCACATTTTCGTATGGTCTGCATAAAAATTCAGGGTGCTTGCCTCCCATTTTTCCGAAGAGAATGTAAATATCTTCAACGTATTTGTCTCTTGTTGATTCAATAATGCTGCTTCCGACAGATTTCCAATTGTCTTGTTTGGTCTTTTTCACCTCTATTCCGTAATATTTCTCTGCGATAATATCTGGGAATCTTTGACCTGAAATCAACTTTACCTCATTTGCATCAAAAGGTGAGTCTGTGCAAGCTAATTTTATTTTTTCTAATGAGCATTCTTCTAATTCCGTTGACGATAATGATCTGTATAAGACTGGATTGAGTTTTGCGTCTTCATTTAGGATTGCTTCGGTTTTAGACATTAATTCGGCAAATGCTTCATGTGCAGAATTGATGTCTTCTTTTCGTATGGCGATAATATTGTCTTTCATCTTATTCTCCTCCAAAATACAAAGTCCATACTTCTTCTATTCTTTTCGCTAAATTAAAAGCCAGTAAAGGAGGTACGGCATTTCCGATAACCTTATATGCGCTTGATGGACTTACGGCATATTTGTTTATGTATGGCTTATGAAAAACAAATGGGAAGTCAGGAGGGAAAGTCTGTATTAATGCGCATTCGCGTGGTGATAATCTGCGTTCTTTTTTGCCTTCTTGTAATTCAATGTGATTGTTGCCTCCATGTTCCAATGACAAACGTCTGAATTCTATGTTGCCATGGTGTTCTGAACGAATTGTTGGAGCTAATCCGTTAATGTTGATTTCTGTTTGTCCTTGGCTTCCGTTGCCTAAAAATTTGGCTTTTGAATATGATTTGTGTGATAAGTCGTTTGATTCGGATGGCTCAGGTAACTCTCCTAACACGTCTTTGCAGGTTACAAAGTTAGCGTCAGTGTCGTTGCTGATTGTATGAGTGTGTTGTGGATATGGGTTGTATTTGTCAGGGATAGAATCTTTTTCTAATATTTCGGCTACTTCAGGAAGTAAAGCGGATTTCTTGATACCAATAAATATCACGCGTTCTCTTGTTTCAGGAACACCGTAATTTGCTGCGTGCAGTACTTTTGGAGTTAATACGATATAATCGTTTCCGTTGGCTGTGGAGAAGTCGTGTTGAATTATATCTTTAACGTCGCCAAGACTTACCATTCCCTTTACGTTCTCAGCTATGAACATTTTGGGTTGAACGATCTCTATGACTTGTTTCATCCATAAATATAACTTTCCTCTGTTTTCTTCTGATGCTGTTTCCTCTGTTTTCTTGTTGCCGGAGTGTGATACGGATGAATTGAATCCTTTGCGTTTTCCTGCTACACTGAAATCTTGGCAAGGGAAACCTCCTGTAACAATGTCAATGTTTTTCGGAAAAATATCGTGTCCGTTATTGTGTAGCTTCACTAAATCGACAACGCTCTGAAGGTGATATATTTCTGGATTGACATTGAATCTGCTGAAATATTTTATCCATGTTGCTTTTGCTTCGGGTAAAATATCGCATGCGAATACTGTCCTGAACGAAGTCCTGTTTAATAGTACCCAGTTGTTTGAAATTTCTTGTTTAATGTATTCCTTGTTCGTTATAGATTTTTTGTGACAGATGAAACCTCCTTCTAATCCTAAGTCCATGCCTCCGCATCCGGAAAATAACGACAATATGCGAATACTGTTTTCATCGTTGTTTTCATTTGAACCGTTTTCAAAAAACAAATCCATTTGAGGCTCTGATAAAAAATCAGAGTATGTGTTTTCTTCGCAAATGTAATCTTTTGTAATATTGTCTTTATTTTTCATTGTTTAGTTCTTCGTGACGTTTACAAAAACCTGTATTTAAATCCTAAAAATGCCTGGAATCCGTAACTTGGATAACCGTAATACATCTGATATTTGTTATGTACCAAGTTCTTGATTTCTGCATAGAATGTGATGTCATCGTTGAAGTTGTAGTTGCATCCTAATTGAATATCGACGATAGGCTTCAGCTTCTCTATTTCTGTATAATCTATCAAAGCATAACGTCCGCCTTCAAAATATGTGGCAATGTTGAAGTCCCAGTTTTTGTCGTATTTGTAAACTCCTCTTAAAGTAAATTCGGCTGTTGGTTTATACCATGCGTGAGTTATTGTGACAGGGACATCGCAAGTGTTGTGTGTTTTGTTGTATGCTTTAATGAAATCATATGCGTTATATGCGAAGTCTCCAACTATTTTTATCTCGTCGTTGATTTTTACATGTAAGTCGGCGTTGAGATTTAATACCTGACAATCGTTTAAAATGATGTCGAAAGCGTTAGGCTGTGTCAATGAACTTACATAAAACACTTTGTTGTCAATTTTTCTGTATCTCACGCCTATATGTCCGTTCACTACATTAGACGCCTTGAATTTCAATCCTCCTTGGAATGAAATGTGCGTTTTTTCGTAATCAAATTCTCCGTATTTTGTCAAGTCGCTGACAATAAATGGGTTTTCGGAAAGTATCTCTTTTAATGTGTTGATTTTTGTTCCGCCGCCAAGTCCTGCATATAACTCGAAATTTCTTTCAAAGAGATACAGACTTCCTTTGATGTCGGGATAAATGCCGCCCTTGCTTGTGCTGTTGGTCTTGGCATCTACACGGAAACCGAGATGAAGGTTGTAGTAGTCTCCATCGAAAGAAAGGTGAGGGTTCGCAGCTATTAAGAACAGGCTTTGGTTGATGTTGTCGATGTCGGCGTTGATGTCAATAGCTAATGTCTGTATTCCAGCGTCTTTTCTGAACCATGAATTTGAATGTTCTATATGCGCCTTGAATTTCAAGAGATTTTCCTGAATGCCGCCTTGAATGCCTGAATATGAATAGTCTAACAAGAATTCATCGTATAATGACTTATAACTCGTCTGATTATTATTCGCCAACAGTTTCACATTTAAAGAATGTATGTTTCTCTTCTCGCCAAGGTCGGTATCAATGTTCAATGTGTCATTGTTCAAATAATACATGTCATAATGATAGTCAATGTGTGAATGAAGCTGGAATCTTGAGAAACGGTTGCTCATTGAAATGTTGAACGCATTGTTCATGTATTTCGTGTTGGCATAGTCTTTCATGTCGAGCCATGTTGAATTATGTATTATGCCTATGCCGAGACTTGTCTTTTTTGATAAATCGGAATAATGGCGGAATAAGAAGTCGGGCGACAATCTTGTTCCGAAACCAGCTTTGATGAAGTTACTTGTTATGTCTTGTTTCTGGTTGTTTGTATATTGTAATGGACTAATTGGTTCTAATTCAACCTTGTAGTTGTAAAAAAAATCTTTGGTGTTGACTCTGTAGTCGGGAATGCTGAACTCGCGTTTTGGCATTTCCGGTGTTTTTGTCAAACGTTCGGATTTTTGGATTTTAGGAGTGTATGAACCTTCGATGGTGATTTCTTCGTTGTGCGACTGGGCGTTCAGCAATGTGCTTATGAAAAGCATTATCAAAGCAACGATTATATTTCTTTTCATTGTATATTCTCCTTATTCGTTTGATTCTTTGTTGATTAAGTCTAATTTTGTTTGGGCTTCTTCTATTACGTCGTTGTAATTGTCTCCTTCTTGTGGATAATTTTCAATGACGCTCTTCAGTGTTTCCTTGGCTTGGAAAGCGTTGTCTTTTGCGACATATACGTCGCTGAGAACGATAAACGCTCTTGCTGTCCAATAGATGTATGAGCTGTAATTGTCTGAAACATAGAATACTTTTTCCTCCGCTTCGTCATGTTTTTTTAGGTTATAAAGACAAACCGCTGAGTAATAACCGCATTCTGCTCCTGTTTCTGTGTTGTCTATGTTAGTGCATATTTCAAAATATTTCAGTGCTGCATTGTAGTCGTCTTTGTCGAAATATGTCTTTCCAAGTATGTAATTGGCCTGATTTTTCTGATTTGCAGAAATGTCGGACATGGCAATCAATTGATTTGCTTTTTCTATGGCATTGTCGTATTCGTCATTGAAATAATAGCTCTTCATGCAGCCTTCTGTAGCCTCAATCAAAATCTGTTGATTTTCCGTGATTTTGATTAGTCTTTCATAATGTGTTGCTGATGAAGAATAGTCTGAATCGTCATAATCCATTCTGGCAATCAAAAGAAGCGCATTGTCTGTGTAATCGTTATCTGGTTGATTTATAATATATTCTATATGTGTTCTTAGGCCTTTTTTGTCGTCGCTGTTTTCCATCGACTTCATTGCATAGTAATGAACTTTTAACAAATAAGCTCCGTTAGGGTAGTTCTCTAAATATTGGTTCACGCCTTTAAGTGTTTCGGCATAATTTCTCTTTGAATAGAATTCTTCTATCGTCTTGAATGACAGTGAGTCTTGCTTGTCAACGCTTATGGTTTCAAGCTTGTTGTTTTCTAAATATTTGAAATAAGCTTGAAGATCGTTTTTGTCTTTGTATATGTCGCTTATTATATTGAGGGCTTCTCTCGATTCGTCGGTGTTAGGATATTGAGCTACAACGTTTTTAAGTCTTTCAAGGGCTTTGTCGTTTTCGTTGTTGTTGTAATATATCATGCCAGTTTTCATGAGGGCTTTTCTTGCGTATGTGGAACGTGGTTTCTCGTTGACAATCTTGTCGAACGACGCTATAGCAGAACGTCTGTCTTTGGTTCCGAGATATGCCATTCCTATCTCATATAATGCTTTTTCGTAGAATGGTGATTTAGGGTATTTGCTTGTTATGATATTTAAACAGCTGATTTTTTCATTGGTTTTTCCTAAAGCGCCATAACCCATAGCTTGTTGATAATAAGCGTAATCTATGTTTTTGCTGCTTGTTTTCATGGCGTTGCTGTAGGCATTGATGGCGTTGTTGTACTGACGTTGGATGAAGTAGCAGTCGCCAATTCTTGACCATGAGTCGCTCTGACGTTCTTTGTCGGATGATTTGTCGATGTTGATAAACTCTTTAAATTTTGCAGATGCGTTTTCAAAGTCGCTTTGGTTAAGATATAAATAACCTAAATTGTAGTAGGCGAGAGGGTAAACCTCAGTGCTGCTTGCCATTGGCGATTTGATAAATGTGAGATATGTCTTTGCCGCATTGCCTTCATCTTTGTTTTGATAATAAGAATCAGCTAACCAGAAGAGGGCTTCAGCCTTGATTTTTGCATCAGTGTTTTTGTTGTCGGCCGATTTTTTGAAATACTTTATAGCATCATTGTATTTTTTGTCTTTATAATATTGAATACCAAGGTTGTATGTAAGCTGCGATTGTATGTTTTCTAATTCTGGACTTATGCTGGAATATTCGTCAATGGTTTTTAACGCCTTGCTATAGTCGTTTGAATTAAGGAGAAGATGAATTACAATATCTTGTAAATTGCTGATGTTATTAGAGTTAGGATTTTTACTGATATATTCATTAAGTACGTTTATTGTTTCGTTGAAAGGGTCGATGCCAGGGATGAAACTGAGAGCCGCGTAATTTAAAAGGGCGTTTTCGCTCAAAGTGTCGTTGAAATTCATCTTGTATGCTTTATGGAATGTGTTTCTGGCAAATTTGTCTTGCTTCGTAAAGGTGTAGCATTGGGCCATATAATATGAGCCATATTGTCCTAATTCGTCTTTTTGGTCAGTTACTTTAGCAAAATGTTCAATGGCGCCATTGTAGTCGCCCGTTTTCATTTTGCAAAAACCGATTTTAAATTCAACTTCTCTTGGTAGTTTGCGGCTTGAATTGTTTAATGCAATATTATAATATTCAAGGCTTTTGGCGTAATCTCCTTGTTGATGCCACGATTCAGCAAGCATCAATGCGATGTCAGCCTTGCGCTTTTTCTTTGATTTGTTCAATATTTCGTCTCCGTTTTGTGAGACTTCTGAATAATTGCCCTTGTCAAAGTTTATCTGAAGAATGTAAGTGCTGGCGATGTCTTTGTATTTGTTGTTTTTAGTCAAGACGTTAAAATATTTCAAAGCCTCGTCTTGCTTGTTGTTTATATATAAAATGTGTGCGTAATAATAACGTGCGTCATCACGGAATTGGTTGTTGCTTGTCGCCAAATCTTTGAATATAGAAGCGGCCTTTGATATTTCGTTTGTCTGATAATAACAATATGCTTCTTTGAATTTACATTCGTATTGCTCGTTTATGTCAAGGCTTTCTTTGTTGATGTTTTTGTAAATCTTTACAGCGTTGCGATATTTCTTTTCTTTAAACAAGTTGTTGGCGTATAAGAAATTGGCGTGGTCGGCCATCAGGCTTGTAGGGTTTTCTTTCACGAAGGCTATTATCTTTGTTTCTCCTTTGCTGTTGCCTAAGAACAAAGATGAGACGGCTTCGTAATATTTCGCTATGATTACGTTTTGGTCGTTTTGGTCGTCGGCTGTTGCGATGTAATATTCGAAACATTCGAGTGCAGATGCGTAATGCTTGTTTTCAAAGAGCATCAGGCCTCTTTCGAAAGTGGCTTCTGGTTCGTATTGGTTTATGCCTTTTTGCGCTGATACATAAAGACTTGTAAGTGTAAATAATGATACGAAAATGAAATTTTTCAAGATGTATTTCATAATTATTTATAATAAAATTGACAATAAATAGTAAACGACAAAGGTAAGAAAAAATTGTTTTTTTTGACCGTAAAAACGGCCAAAAAAAACAAAAAAAAGCATAAGCGGGATTCTGTTCCTTGTTGCCAAGGTGATTGTCATTTCTCTAGGACTGACGTTGCCGGCAGTCTCAAGCGACCTACCCTCCCGACTCGGACGAGCAGCCCTCAAACGTCGGTATATTTGGTTTTGCAGCCCGTAAGGTTTACCCCGAAACCATGTCACCACGATTTCGCGTGAGCTCTTACCTCACATTTTCACCCTTACTCCGAAGAGCGGTAATTTTCTGTGGCACTTGCTGTTGTCTTATCGACACCTTCCTGTTAAGAAGTACGGTGCTCTGTGCTGTCCCGACTTTCCTCTCGCAGATATGACTCTGCCAGCGACAATCGCTTTTCGGGCGGCAAAGATACGAAAAAAGTCAAAAGGCTAATGGCGAAAGGCTAAAGTTTTTTTCCAAATATATTTGATTTCTAGAAATAATATAATAACTTTGTGAAGTTAAATTTAAAAATAAAAGTTATGAGCAAAGTTTATTACGATGAGACATTGAAATCAGGTGAAAGAGTAGTGGTTACTGATTCGTATGTGAGGTATATAAAATATAATCGCAAGAATAAGAAGAGTATAATTGATAAGACTATGCCTTTGAGTTCTATTACAAAAGTTTCTGAAAAAGCTGATAAAAGAGTTGTAATAAAGATAGGATTATTAGCTCCTCTTCCTTTTATATTGGGGACAATAATAGGTTTTTTTATTTATACCATTATTGTGTCCGATTTTTGGGGTATAGTTAATGTTAAAAGATATTTTTTCATTTTCTTGTCTATATATATATTGTCTTTTTTATTTAATATATTCTTTAAACCTGATCCTATTCCTGTTAAAGGTGTTTGTTTAATGATTGATAATAAAGATTATTTTTACATTGATAAACGTAACTTTAAAGGCAAAGATTCAAAACAACTTCTCGAAGCTATCACAACAGCAATTGATGAAAATAAAAATTAAATAATTCCCCAAAGGTGTAGAAGTCAAGATTCTTTTGCACCTTTTTTTGAATAATGAAATTTATTTGTGAGTTTTGTAAAGCGTAATTTTAATCTTTAATAATATGGAACAATATTTCAGCATCGCTCGTGTCTTTGAATCGAGGGATATGAGTGTCGGCAACAGAGATACGACTTGTAATTATTTGCATGAAAATGAAATTCATGAGGGAGATGAGCATGTCTTCTTTGACCATAAACTCAAAGTCGTCTCCATAGATGAGAAAGAAATGGTTTTCGTTTTTAGGGGCAAGACATATAAGATTAACAGAGAATGGCAAGTCATGGGAACTCCTTGGTATGGTATTTCTAATATGTATGTCAGTATGTCGGAACGTTATGTGTTCTTTTTCTCTGCACCTTCTGGCGAGTGGGAATGGGACGATGAATATGCTGAGATGGAGAATATGATTGATGAGATGTGCGACAATGCCGACAATGGCGATGTGTGGAAAAATATTCCTCTCGCAAAAAGGATGATGCATATCTTAAAGGATTTGTCTCCAATGAGAGATGAGGGAATTAATCCTGCTTTGAGAGCATTTGCCATTGAGGTGCTCTTGAAGCGAGATGCCGTTTCTGTCACAGATATGCCTCGTATATATCAGTCTTTCTGCGAATATTACAGACTATGTCGACATTGGGAGATGAAATCGGATTATAATCCTGAACTTGAGAGGGATATGGATAAATATTACTTCCGTACGGTTGATGAATACATATATAAACTTGCATGGATAGTTGATGGTAAGTTGAGCGGACATGCTTTGGATGAGTGGAATTACCTCAGCAAACATCTGAAAGTTGACCCGATACAAGCTTCTGAAGAATGGGAAAAGGTGATTTATGATGTTGAGAAAGAAGTTGATGAACAACTTAAAGACGAGACTCGTGGCATGGGATTCTGCCATGCTTATTGGAGCGCGAAAAGAGCTGCCCTCGCACGCAGAGGCATCGAGTGGAAAAGCCCAAGCGCTATGAATCCAAAAGTGATGTTTGATTGATTTTCAATTAGGAATTATGAATTATGAAAGGAGTTGAAGATGTATAAAATAAGGAGCGCCTTTTTAATAAGAGCGCCCCTCACTTATAGTCTTATAGTCTTGTAGTCTTCAAAGCTCTCTCTCTCCCTCTGAAGTCTTTGAAAATCTCGACATCCGAAAAACCGTATTCTTTGCATAAGTCGGTCATCTCTTTTCCAAGATATTCGTTTATCTCAAACCATATTTCTCCGTTTTCTTTGAGATGCGACTTCGCAAATTCTAATATGTTTCTGTAAAAAATCAGTGGGTCGTCGTCGCTGACAAATAGCGCGTTGTGTGGTTCCCAGTCTAAAACGTTGTCGCGCATCTCCGCTTTCTCCAACTCTCTGACGTATGGCGGATTGCTTACGATAATATCGAATTCTGTTTCTATATTGTTCTTTAAATTTAGAATGTCGTCGTGGATGAAAGTGACGTCGGTATCATTGTTAATAGCGTTTCCTTTAGCGACTTCCAATGCTTTCTCAGAAATGTCTAAAGCATAAACTTTGCTGTTAGGAATTTGTTTCGCCAGACTTATGGCAATGCATCCGCTTCCAGTTCCGATGTCTAATATTGAAAGTTGTCTTTTGTCTTTTGTCTTTTGTCTTTCGACTATTTTATAAATCATTTCTGAAGTCTCAGGTCGTGGAATCAAGACGTTTTCGTTTACCTTGAATTTCGAATCACAGAATTCTGTCTCACCTATTATATATTGTATAGGTTTGTTCTTTAATAAATCCTTTACGGCGAAGTGAAATGTCAGCATTTCAGATTCGCTGAGACGCAAATCTGGCTCTAACGCCATCTTGATTCGGTTTATATTGAAATAATGTTCTAATAAAATGAGAATCATTGCGTTTGCTTCGTCGTTTTCGTAAACGGAACAAAGTTGCTCGCAATAATATTTCCTTATGTCTCTGACTAAATTTGATGGTACTTTCATGCTTGCAAAAATATTGAAAATATTTTATCTTTGCACCTAATTATTTTAGAGTCGCAAAGACACG
This sequence comes from Bacteroidales bacterium, assembly GCA_045631805.1. Lineage (GTDB taxonomy): Bacteria > Bacteroidota > Bacteroidia > Bacteroidales > F082 > Limimorpha. The sequence goes on from JAZQVL010000096.1 coordinate 15,390, forward strand.
AAGGCGCAGAGACGCAAATCTCTGTGACTTTGAGTCTCTGAGACTCTGCGTCTTTAAAAAATGTTCGAAGATACATATAAAATATTAGTTGAAGAAGGAGACGGTTTGTACAAGGAGAAGGGCAGTAAATTTATTGCCAAGGCTTTTGCTGTACATTCCGAAGAAGATGTGAAAGCAAGAGTGGCGGAGTTTAAGAAACAATATTTCGATGCACGTCATCATTGTTATGCGTTTATCATGAATCCGGATAAGTCATGCTATCGTTCGGCTGACGACGGCGAGCCTTCCGGAACTGCTGGCAAGCCTATCTTGAATCAGATTCTCTCTAAAGACGTGACTAATGTGTGTGTCGTTGTTGTACGTTATTTCGGCGGAATAAAATTAGGCGTTCCCGGACTTATCAACGCATATAAGTCGGCGGCACGAGAGGCTCTCGACAATGCGACAATCATCGAGAAAACCATCGATGAGGTTTATTCCGTAGTCTTCGACTATCCTCTTATGAATGAGGTGATGCGAGTGCTGAAAGACGAAGGCATTGAACAACAGAATCCTAAGTTTGAATTGAATTGTTACCTCGAAATTTCAGTGCGTAAAAAGGATGCTGATAGGGTTGTTGAAAAGTTGAAGAGATTGTACGGAGTGGAAGTTGCTTATCTGCGAACTGTCTAACAATCTGATGGTTACGCTTTTGATAAAAGAAGCGCTGCTTTTCCTCGTAATTTATATCAAAGAATATTAATAATCAAGATAAATTTCGTTTTTTTATTAACTTTTTTATGCTCATTTTTGTTGAAAATTTTGAAGACGAAATTGAAATCTTTAATCTTTTGATTCTTAAAACTTTGTAATTTTCTAATTGATAAAATGAGCAGACATTGTGTCGAAATATGGAGTGATTGTCTCAAAATGATACGAGAGAATACCCAGCCTCAGAGCTATAAGACTTGGTTCGAACCGATCAAGCCTATAGCATGTGAAGGCGATGTTTTGACTATTCAGGTTCCGAGTCAGTTTTTCTATGAATATCTCGAGACTCACTATATCAGTTTGCTGAAACTTACGATTAACAAAGTTTTGGGCAGCACGGGAAGATTGCAGTATAGTATCGTTATGGATAATTACGGCACTGAAAATCCTTACGGAATAAGTGTGCCGACTACAGACAAGACGAACACCATAAATCCTTCGGTGCGAGTCCCGATTAACATCGACGAGGAGTCGGAAAAGAAATTCGTGAATCCATTTGTGCTTCCTGGAATCAATAAGATTAAGGTCGAGTCTCAACTCAACGAGAATTATTCATTCGACAATTTCATTGAAGGCAGCTGTAACAGACTTGCTCGTTCCGCAGGAATGGCGGTAGCTGAGAAACCAGGCAAGACGGCTTTCAACCCTTTGTTTATATATAGCCCAACAGGTTTAGGAAAGACTCACCTATGTCATGCGATAGGCCTCGAGACAAAGAAATATCATCCTAATCTTATTGTTCTTTATGTGAACTCAGAACAGTTTATCCAACAATTCATGAGCTCATGTAAAAACAAGACAAGAAATGACTTCGTGCATTTCTATCAGATGATTGACGTACTTATCGTTGACGATATTCAATTCCTCTCTGGAAAGGCTAAGACACAAGATGCTTTCTTCCATATATTCAATCATTTGCAACAAAATGGAAAACAGCTTATCTTTACGAGTGACAAAGCTCCTATTGATATAAAGGACATGGAACCGCGTCTTCTTTCTCGCTTCAAATGGGGTCTGTCTGCCGATTTGCAGTCGCCTGATGTTGAAACTCGTATAAAGATTTTAAAACGTAAGGCTTATAATGACGGAATAGAACTTCCTGATGATGTGGTCGATTATGTGGCTTCACGAGTGAAAACTAATGTCCGTGAGATGGAAGGTCTCTTCATTTCTCTGATAGCGCAGTCGTCATTGAACAAAAAAGCCATCACTATGGATTTGGCACGACAGCTTATCGAGCGATTCGTGAATAACTCAACTCAAGAAGTCTCCGTCGAATATATTGTGAATGTCGTTTGCAATCACCTTAATATTTCTATAGAGGACTTTTATTCTAAGTCGAAGAAAAGAGAAATGGTGCAGGCTCGTCAGCTGGCAATGCATTTCGCGAAGAAATTTACAAAATGCTCGCTCGCTATGATAGGTCAGCAATGCGGAGGAAAAGATCACGCAACAGTTATTCATGCACTTAAAACCGTCTCAAATCTTTTGGAAACCGACAAGCGATTTAGAATGTTATCTACTGAAATAGAGAAAAATATCTGCTGATGAATCGTCAATTTGGAACACTTTATCTTATCCCAACCTTGCTTGGAGCAACAACGGCTGAGCAGGTCATTCCTCAAGGAACATTGGAAATAGTCAGAAAAATTCGTTTCTTCGTTGTGGAAAACGTACGTACCGCACGACGTATGCTTTCGAAAATGAATATGCCTTGCCCTATCGACGAACTGACTTTCGTTGAACTTGATAAGCATGATAAGAATCATAACCCCGATTTGATGACTTTCCTCGGCGAAGCGATAAATGGCCATGATGTCGGTCTTATGTCGGAAGCTGGAACACCTTGTGTGGCCGACCCAGGTTCTCTTATCGTGGAACTCGCTCATCAAGCTGGGATAAAAGTGGTGCCACTCACCGGACCAAACGCCATGATTCTCGCTTTGATGGCCTCCGGTTTCAACGGACAGGCTTTTTGCTTCCACGGTTATCTCCCGATAAAATCTCCAGAAAGAACAGCAGCTATAAAAAATCTTGAACGCCGATCGGCGTCAAACAACGAGACACAGATGTTCATCGAGACTCCGTTCCGCAACAATGCTATGATTGAAGAACTGACAAAAACTCTTCATCCAAATACAATGTTGTGCGTGGCTTGTAATATCAGCATGCCAGACGAGGAAATAGTAAGCAAGCCTATTTCAGAATGGAAAAAAATCAAAAAAGACTGGAACAAAAGACCAGCTGTCTTTCTGATTTATAAATCTAAGTATTAAACTTTAGTCTTCGGTCATTAGCCTTTAGCCATCATGAATAGGGAAGAATATCTGATATATTGTCTGCTCTACGCAATCGATGCGGCAAACGTCAAGAAGCAGAATCTTGTGCAGATGTCGCTGAAAGTCGATACAGTTACTTTTGTCAAGGTTTATAATCTCATCCAACAACATGACGAAACGACAAGAAAAAATGTAATTTCTTCTTTACAGAAAGAGTATAATAAAAACGAATTGATAGAAGAAATAAAAAACACTTTTCTGTTGGAATTGGAGACTTCAATACAAGAAAGTCTTGTTGAAGTTTTGAATGCAGAACTTTAAACCATAGGATGGGATTCCGTGCTTCGCACTCCGACCTGCCTATATTCTGTCGTCACTATGTGACTTTTTGAGTTGAAAATGGAAAATTGAAAACAGAAAATTTGACAAATTCCTTAATTCCATAATTCCTTAGTTCCTTATTTTTTTAGTTCCAAATAACTGCGTTAGGGATTGCAGCGGCATCCTTTTGGAGACGGATAACGGGGACGGATTTTGGAAACGGAGGCGGATTTTGGAAGCGAGGATGGATAACGGAGACGGAATATAGAGGCGGAAAAAGATATAGCGGAAAGCCCGACGGCTTCGCCGGAACGCCCAAAACAATTCACAATTCATAATTCATAATGCATAATTGAAAGTTGAAAATTTTCAGTTTTCAATTCTGAAGATTTTCTTTTTTGCAAGAGAAATAAAATATTCGTGACAATTCGAGGACGAAAAAACAAAATATCCGTTAAATCCGTGAGATTTGTGGGCTGAAAACTAACTTTGTTAAACAAAAGTTATAACATCAAACTGCAAAAACAATCTTTCTCTTCTGCCATTATCTTTGCAACTTAAACTGTGAAGATAAATGAAGAAACAAACAAAAAATGGTTCAAAGCTCAATGTTCAAAGTTCAAAGCTCTTCTTGTCCTTTGTCCCGATAATATTTCTGATAATCAGTCTCGTTCTTGTCGTAAAAGTATTTGATTCTTCCGTCATGGATGGCGCGAGTCAGATTGCTCTTCTTACGGCTTCAGCGGTATGTGTTTTTATCGGGATGCTTTTTTTCAAAGTCCCGTGGCAGTCGTTTGAAGACGGCATAAAAGAAAATATCGCTAATGTAGGAACCGCTATCGTGATGCTGCTTCTCATTGGCGCTATCGGCGGTACCTGGATGTTGAGCGGCGTGGTGCCGACCATGATTTATTACGGAATGCAAATCGTTAATCCCAAGATATTCCTTTTTATATGTTGTATCGTTTCTGCGGCGGTGTCCATCGTTACTGGAAGCTCTTGGACCACAATAGCAACCATCGGAGTCGCTCTTGTGGGAATAGGGCAGAGCTGCGGACTTTCAACATCATGGATTGCAGGAGCCGTAATATCGGGAGCTTATTTCGGTGATAAAATTTCGCCTCTTTCCGACACTACGGTCATAGCTTCGTCAACGGTAGGAGTGCCGTTGTTCACCCATATCAGGTATATGATGGTAACGACAGTTCCATCAATGATTATAAGCCTGATAGTGTTTCTCATCGCAGGGCTTTCTTTTGATAATAATTCACAGCAAGTTGGAGGTGGCTTCTCCCTCGCTTTGGAAGAAACTTTTAATATAAGTCCTTGGCTGATGTTGATACCGCTTCTTACCTTTGTGATGATATTGATGAAAATGCCTTCTCTTGTTGTCTTGTTTGTCTCAGCCTTTGTGTCGGCTGTTTTCATTCCTATCGCCCAGCCGCAAATAATATCATCTATTATTAATATAGGTGTTGATGTGACTATTGTCGATAAGATTAAAGCTATGATGATTGCTTGTTACGGAACAACTTCTGTAGAGACTTCAAATGTAATGCTGAATGAATTGGTGGCTACACGTGGAATGTCGGGAATGATGAATACGATTTGGCTGATAATTTGCGCCATGTGTTTTGGAGGTGTTATGATGGCAAGCGGAATGATTGCAAATATCACGAACTTAATCATGAAGTTTATAAAACGTACCCTAACTCTTGTTGCTTCGACGGTGTTCACTGGTATATTCAGTAATGTATGTATCAGCGATCAGTATCTTTCGATAATTCTGACATGTAATATCTTTAAGGATTATTATGATAAGAATGGCTACGAGCCTCGGCTTCTAAGTAGGAGCGCTGAGGACTCGGCTACAGTGACGAGCCCTCTCATTCCGTGGAACACATGCGGCATGACGCACGCTACTGTTCTAAATGTAGCGACTTTAGCGTATCTTCCTTATTGTATTTTCAATATTCTCAGTCCTATTATGTCGATAATCATCGCCGCAATAGGGTTGAAAATCTACAGGAAAATGTAGCTCTTGACTATTGTCATTAAAATTTTCGTGCTATATCGTGCTATTTCGTGGATAAAATCTGTGTCGATTCGAGAGATACGAGGAGGAATTTTATCTTCTATTCGTGGATATATTCCAGAATTTGTTCTGCGTGAATCTCGATTATGTCGATAATCATTGCCGCAATAGGGTTGAAAATCTACAGGAAAATGTAGCTCTTGACTATTGTCATTAAAAATTTTCGTGCTATTTCGTGCGATTTCGTGGATAAAATCCGTGTCGATTCGAGAGATACGAGGAAGAATTTTATCTTCTATTCGTGGATATATTCCAGAATTGTTCCTCGTGGATCTCGATTATGTCGTTAATCATCGCCGCAATAGGGCGGAGAATCTACAGGAAAATATAGCTCTTGACTATTGTCATTAAAATTTTCGTGCTATTTCGTGCTATTTCGTGCTATTTCGTGGATAAAAAATCCGTGTCGATTCGAGAGATACGAGGAGGAATTTTATCTTCTATTCGTGGATATATTCCAAAATTTGTTCTGCGTGGATCTCGATTATGTCGATAATCATCGCCGCAATAGGGTGGAGAATCTACATGAAAATATAGCTCTTGACTATTGTCATTAAAATTTTCGTGCTATTTCGTGCTATTTCGTGGATAAAATCCGTGTCGATTCGAGAGATACGAGGAATAATTTTATCTTCTATTCGTGGATATATTCCAGAATTTGTTCTGCGTGGATCTCGATTATGTCGATAATCATCGCCGCAATAGGGTGGAGAATCTACAGGAAAATGTAGCTCTTGACTATTGTCATTAAAATTTTCGTGCTATTTCGTGCTATTTCGTGGATAAAAATCCGTGTCGATTCGAGAGATACGAGGAATAATTTTATCTTCTATTCGTGGATATATTCCAGAATTTGTTCTGCGTGGATCTTCGTCTTTATTTCTTTGGCGTTGAAAATTTTTTCGATGACACCGTCTTCATTTACTAAATAAGTAGTTCTTATCGTTCCGATTGTGCGGCGACCGCAAGCTACTTTCTCGCCCCAGCAACCTAACTCCTGAAGTAATGTTGTTTCTGTGTCAGCGATGAGAGGAAATTGCAAACCATGAGCGTCGGCGAATTTTTTCTGAAGTTCCTTTTTGTCCTTGCTTACGCCGATGATGGAATATCCCGCAGCTTCTAATTCTGCTTTATGCGCTTGTAATGAGCATGCTTCGGCGGTGCAGCCGCTGGTGTTAGCCTTAGGGTAACTGTAAAGGATGATTTTTCTTCCTTTGAAATCGCTGCTTTTTATTTCTTTGCCGTCTTGGTCTATGCCTAAAATTTCTGGTATTTTATCTCCGATATTCATGATTTCTTGAATTTATTTGACAATTTTAAAAACTTTGTTATTTACTTTAACGAAATATATTCCATAATTCCAATCGTTGGTCTCAATGGTTATATCGTTCTCGCATTTTGATGAAAATATCTTCTGGCCTAATGAATTATAAATTTCTATTGTTGATTTGTCCTGACATATAATGTTGAGCATGTCTTTTACAGGATTAGGATATATTAATAAGGTGTTGGCTTTTGCTTCTGTTATGTCGGCGCCTGTTTGGTTTTCGTATGCTCCGATGTCAATCTGTCCCTTATTGATTCTGATGTTATTGTTGATGTCGTTTTCTGAAATGTCACCAAGTTCTTTGTCACCGGCGTCAATCAGAACTGATTCGTCCAAAATGTAATAGTCGTATTCGTCAGGATTGTTGAAGTATGGATAGTTTTGATTATCTGTTCCATTGTTGATAGGGGATAGGTCGATGATGTTGACGCCATCAAAACCACCTTCAACGGCGCAGTTGAACAATTGAGATTCGCCTTCGATTTGGTTTGGCTCGCCGTTGGCATGATTATTCCAAAAAACGGAATTGTAGAATTTGCTGTATTTGTTTTCGTTGAAAATGCCGCCGCTATTGTTTTGTGCTTCGTTTCTTACGATGTTGCAGTTTGTCATTGTCATCATGCCTCTGTTGTATATGCCACCTCCGTCAATTGCGCTGTTGTTTGAGAATACGCAGTTTATGAGTTTTGGCTTTTTGTTGGTGAAGACGTAGTAAGCTCCGCCTTTTGTTGTGGCTGAATTGTTGATGAATTTGCAGTTTATCAATGAAAGCCCTATGATGTCGAACACGGCGCCGCCCATTGATGCTGAATTGTTTTCAAACAGACAATTTTCTAAAATGTTAGTAGTATTGTTGTTAATTGGGGAATTTGTATAAACAGCGCCGCCTTGGCCGTTTGTTGAGTTGTTGATGAATTTGCAATTATAGAAACGGCTGTTGGAACTGAGCATTAGTGCGCCGCCAGAACCAGAATATCCGTTCTGGAACGTGAAACCGTCAATGACAGAATAGGTGGAACTTGAAAAGTGATCGTTTTGATACAATAAGCGGCGTTGGTTTTCTCCGTCTAAAATTGTAGGATTGGCCTCAAGGTCTCTGTTTTTTATGTCAAAGTCGGCGTTTTCGCTTCCGTTAAATCCTCCGTATATTCTGTTCTTAGGATAAAGACAAAAAGCTCCATTGTCGTCTGTCGTGTTGCCGTAATATATTCCGCTTTTAACCCATATTTGTGTGATGCCGTCGGATGCTATTGCTGTTGCGTATTCTAATTCTGATGTGGCGTTTTCCCACGACGAACCATCGCCATTGCCGTCGGGTGTTATGTATATGATATTGTTTTCGTCTGCATTGATAGGTAATGGGTAAATATTCATCACTATAGATTGATTGTTGAAGAATCCATTGACATCGTTGATGCTATAAAAACCATCACTTATTCCGTTCCAACCCATATTGAAATGGAAGAAGTCGTTGTTGTCATAACCGTCGCAAACAATGGCGTGACCTCCAACTTCTCCTGTCCCTGAGAAATACATTGGGCGTTCTTCGTCGAGCTCTTCCTTTAATATTTCAATCCATTCGCTTTCCTGATATGATGAGCGTTCTTTGTATTTTGCCGCTGAATAACCGAAATATGACCTTAATGCCGTTTCCACATCTTTCGATTGTGCGCCGCTGCCGTCAGGTCCAAAATTCATATCTACACTTACTCCACAATGGTACATCAAAGTGGCTATAGCATCATTCTGACTCCAAATGTTGTTTGGCATTTCGTCCCATTTGTATGTCGTGCCGCAAAAATCAGCCGACAAATTGCCGTATTTTGGATGGTAGTATGTGTGAGAGCCTTTGCCTGTCTCTGGATAATTCCAAAATTTCATAATCTGTGCCATGGCGCATGCTACGCAACCAGCGTATGCTCTGTTGCAAGGTCCAGAATAGTCGTAAGGAGCGTATTCGTTATAATAACAATCTTGGTTCCATATCGTCTTTATGAGTGGGTTTACAACAGTTGTGGTTTTTCTTTTTACTCCGTTTGTCTCCAATTCCTCCCATAATGCTATCGTTGATTCGGAAATTTCTTTGTCGGATTTTTTTAATTCATCGATGGTATTGATGTATCCCTCGATAAAATGTTTTGCCGTAGTAGGGATTTCTTCGCTAAAACAGTTTTCAAAAGAGTAGGCGAGGATTGGCTTGGATTCTCTGTATGCGGAAACAATAACGAAACCGCCGTCTTTTATATTAAATATGTATAGATTAGGTGAGTCATCGTGACCTTTTTCTGTATGAGTTAAATCAAGAACAGGATTTGATTTACCGCCGTTGCTTGAAACGAAATTTACGGCTATCTTTTTTGCAAGTTCTTTGTTTACAAAATTTTGAGAATATAAGTTGTTAAATGAAAGTGTGACTATTAAAAGTGTAAGGATACGGTAAAACTTATTTTTCATTGTTTTTATAATTTATTCGCAAATTTAGCAATTTTAATTGAAGATGAACCACCGCAACCAAAATAATCCAATTCTTGCACTCCGCCACACAATCCCCAAATCATAACATCCATTTCCATAACTCCTAATTCCTAACCCCACACTCTGACTAAAAAAAAACTTGTAGTCCTGTAGTCTTTTAGTCCTGTAGTCTTTTATTTGGGCGTTCCGTCTCCGCTTCCGTCTCCGCCTCCAGCGTTGCCGTCGGGCTTTCCGCTATATCTTTTTCCGTTCCGGCATCTTCTCGCATCCAAAATCCGCCTCCGTCTCCAAAATCCGTCCCCGTTTCCAAAATCCGCCTCCGTCTCCGAAATCCGCCTCCACTCCAAAAGGATGCCGCTGCAATCCCTAACGCAGGAGGCTCCAGCGTCATTCAGGGCTCTCATTTCCGTGAGGGGGACGTTCCTCCTGCATATTAATTAATAAGGTGTCGTTGCAAGCTCATTCCATGCATGCTTTAGGCATCATAAGTCCTATTTTTCCTTTTTTCGCCGTCATGCCTGCTTTTTTCCTGCCGTAAACGCTTCTGTTTTTCCGGTAATTTTCGTTTTTTGTGATATTT
>JAZQVL010000097.1:0-10590 GCA_045631805.1 Bacteroidales bacterium
TATGAGAAGATAGCCAAGAACAAGAATGCTAAGCCAGCGATGAACATACCGATAGCGATTTTACGAGGAGTTGAAACTTCTTTACCTTTTCTTGCCAATACAGCGAAGATACCCATGATGATAGGAGTAAGAACGATAACGAAGAATGGGTTAACAGCTTGCCAGATTTCTGGAGCTACTGCTGATGAATCGACGAAGTCACGTGCGAAGAATGACAATGACATACCGTTTTGGTGGAATGAGAACCAGAAGAAGATAACGATACCTAAAACTGCGAATAAAGCTGCCAAACGTTGTTTGATTTCTTTAGCCATAGCTGCTTTTTCTTCTTCTGTGTATGATGCTGATTCAACTTTTGCTTTCTTAGCAGGTGTAGGGAATCTCTTTTGATTTGTGATGAATATTGTCAAAGAGATTAACATAGCTGCTACAGAAGCGATGAATGAATAGTGGATACCTTCGTTGAAGATTTGTAAGTAGTTAGCACATGATGCTGCCATATCTGAAATGTTGCCACCTGCTGCTGCCATCATTTCGTTGAGGTTAGCCATAGCTTGTGCGCTCATGCCTGCAGTGTCATTTAAGAATTGGTGACAAAGAGCTGGAAGTGCTGGGTTGTAAACCATTTCGTTTACGCCTAACCACCATTCACGGAGTAATGGAGCTACGAAAGGAGCAATCAAACCACCTACGTTGATGAAAACGTAGAAAATTTGGAAACCTGAGTCTCTCTTGTCTTTTGCTATTTTAAGAGCTTCTGGACCTTCTTTAGCTGCTTCAGCTTCGAAGTTGTCGTACATTTGACCTACGATAGCTTGTAAGTTACCTTTGAACAAGCCGTTACCGAAAGCGATCATGAATAAAGCGAAACATGTTAATGGTAATAACCATGCTTGGTTACCAGCTGTTGCTGTGATAGGAATAGCTAAGAGGATGTAACCTGCAGCCATTGTCATCAAACCTTTTTGGATAGTGCCTTTGTAGTTTTGTGTGCGGTCAGCGATAAGACCACCGATCAAACTGAGAAGGTAGATACCTGCGTAGAAGAATGAGTAGATAGTACCACTAACTGCTTCATTCAAACCGAATTTTGAACAGAGGAACAACACGAGAACCGCGTTCATGATGTAGTAGCCGAATCTTTCTCCCATGTTACTGAGAGCAGCTGCTAACAAACCCTTTGGGTGTCCTTTTAACATAACTTTAAAAATTTTAATTAATAAATAGATTTAATTCGTTTTCAATTTAAGACTTTAAAATTCTATAGTTCTAAAATTTTAGAGTTTTTAAGGTTGGCAAAGATAATAAAAATTTTTGAATTTCAAAGAGGTAATTTCTTGTTATAGAGAAGTGAAATTTTATCAGAATATAGAACATAGTACATTGAACCCAGAACTTGTAATTATGCATTCTCCAATTATGCATTATGCATTAAAAAAAACTTTCGCCTTTAGCCCTTAGCCTTTAGTCTTTTTATTATATTTGCAGATTCTAAAAAAAATTAAAAAAAACTATATATAAATGGAAATCAGTAGCAAATACAGTCCACAGGATACCGAAGGCAAATGGTATCAACATTGGTTAGATAAGAATTATTTTCATTCAACACCTGATGAACGCGAACCTTACACTATCGTAATCCCTCCACCAAACGTGACAGGCGTTCTTCACATGGGTCACATGTTGAACAACACTATACAAGACGTTCTCGTACGCCGCGCTCGTATGCAAGGCAAAAACGCTTGCTGGGTTCCTGGCACCGACCACGCTTCTATCGCTACTGAAGCTAAAGTCGTTAACAAACTCGCACAACAAGGTATCAAGAAAACTGACCTCACTCGTGAGGAGTTCCTCAAACACGCTTGGGACTGGACTCACGAACACGGCGGTATCATCTTGAAGCAGCTCCGTCGCCTCGGCGCTTCTTGCGACTGGGAACGCACTTCTTTCACAATGGACGAAACACGCAGCAAGAGCGTCATCCACGTATTCTGCGACTTATATAATAAAGGTCTCATCTACCGAGGCGTCCGCATGGTCAACTGGGACCCTGCAGCTCTCACAGCTCTCAGCGATGAAGAGGTTATCTATAAAGAAGAACATAGCAAACTTTTCTACCTCCGTTATAAAGTAGAAGGCGAAGATACTTATGCTATCGTTGCAACAACACGTCCTGAGACAATCATGGGCGACACTGCTATGTGTATCAATCCTAACGACCCTAAGAACGAACATCTTAAAGGTAAAAAAGTCATCGTTCCTCTCGTAGGCCGCGCTATCCCTGTCATAGAAGACGAATATGTTGACATAGAATTCGGTACTGGCTGTCTTAAAGTTACTCCAGCTCACGACGTGAACGACTATATGCTCGGTGAGAAATATAATCTCCAAAGCATCAATATCTTCAACGACGACGCTACTATCAGCGAAGCCGCTGGCATGTACGTCGGTATGGACCGCGACGCTGTCCGTAAGCAAATCGTGAAAGACTTAGACGCTGCTGGTCTCCTCGAAAAAGTTGAAGACTATAATAATAAGGTGGGTTACTCAGAACGTACTCACGTCGCTATCGAACCTAAACTCTCAATGCAATGGTTCCTCAAGATGGAACATCTCGCTGAGATAGCTCTCAAACCTGTTATCGATGGCGACATTCAGTTCTATCCTTCAAAATATGTAAACCTCTACCGTCACTGGTTAGAAAACATCAAAGACTGGTGTATCAGTCGTCAGCTCTGGTGGGGTCATCAAATTCCTGCTTACTACCTCCCAGAAGGTGGTTATGTCGTTGCTGAGACAGCAGAGGAAGCTCTTAAACTCGCTAAAGAAAAAGCCGGCGAACATATCACAATGGACGACCTCCGTCAAGAAAGCGACTGCCTCGACACATGGTTCTCATCATGGTTGTGGCCTCTCTCATTATTCGACGGTATCTTGAATCCAGACAACGAAGAATTCAAATATTATTATCCAACAAACGACCTTATCACTGGTCCGGACATCATCTTCTTCTGGGTCGCTCGTATGATCATGGCAGGCGAAGAATATCAAAAAGAAGTTCCTTTCAAGAAAGTATATTTCACAGGTATCGTCCGCGACAAACTCGGTCGTAAGATGTCTAAGTCATTGGGCAACTCTCCAGACCCAATCGAACTCATCGACAAATACGGCACCGACGGCGTGAGAGTAGGTATGATGCTCACAGCTCCTGCTGGCAACGACCTTCCTTTCGATGAGGCATTATGCGAACAAGGACGTAACTTCTGTAACAAGATGTGGAACGCTCTCCGTCTCGTAAAAGGATGGAAAGTAGATGAAAACATCGCTCAACCTGAGACAGCTAAGATGGCGATGAGATGGTTCGAAGAACGTTTCCAACAAGTGCTTCAAGAAACAAACGACAACCTCGATAAATATCGTCTCTCTGATGCTTTGATGGGAATTTATAAACTCGTCTGGGACGACTTCTGCTCATGGTATCTCGAAATGGTGAAGGCTCCAATGGGTCAACCTTTAGACGCTGTGACATACAACGCAACAGTCACATTCTTCGAAAACTTGATGAAGATTTTACATCCTTTCATGCCTTTCATCACAGAAGATATCTGGCATCTCTTGAAAGAACGTCAAGATGGCGACGACCTCATCATCGCTCAACAACCTGCACAAAAAGTCGTTGACAATGATATATTAAATCAATTCTTGTTCACTCAAGACGTTATCAATAACATCCGTAAGATCCGCGCTGAGAAGAACATCTCAATGAAAGAAGCTATCGAACTCATCGTTGTTGATAAAGACGGCAGCGTCAACAAAGAATTCGATTCTGTCATCATGAAGTTATGTAATGTTAGCTCAATCAATTATGTGACAGAAACGCCACAAGACGCATTCGGTTTCTTGGTAAAGGCTACAGAATATTTCATCCCTGTGACAGACAATATCGACACAGAAGCAGAAATCAAAAAGTTAGAAGAAGAATTGGCTTACGCACAAGGATTCTTGAAATCTGTTGAAGCAAAATTGTCGAACGAAAAATTCGTCAATGGCGCACCAGCAGCAGTCGTCGATAAGGAAAGAAAGAAAAAATCAGACGCTGAAGCTAAGATTAAAGTCATTGAACAACAATTGGCAACATTGAAGAAATAAGACCACAAGTCAACAAGACTACAAGACAACAAGTAATGGACGTGTCAATTATGAAGTGACCCCAAAAGTTTTTTGTCCAAACTTTGGGGGTCACTTCATTGATGCGTCTTTCTTTTTGGTCAATGGTCAATAGTAAAAAATACAATACAATACAATATCTTCCGTTATCAGCATGATAATTATTTGTTAAATTCATTAAATATTAAAATCATGAAAAGATATTTATTTCTATTGATGTTGGCTATAATGCCGGCATTAGCTATGGCGCAGTCTGAAAAAACTAACAAAGGCGCGCATTATTTGGAAGTCAAGACAGGACTTTCTATAAGCGATATTCCATTGATTAATACTTTAGATGCTCCTCCGGTTGAAGGCTTGAGCTTCGATATGAGATATGCTTACGGTTTGATTAATAATTTAGATATTATTGCAGCATTTAGTACATATAGTGGATATGAAAGTTTTGATGAAACAATGGCTATTGATAAGTTTTCATATATTGATCGTATGTATTACTGTAATGCACTGCAAATAGGTGTTAGAGGAAAAGTGAAATGTTTTGATTTCATGAATCTTAAGCTTTCACTTACAGGAGGTTTGATGAATCATGCGCAGACATGTTATGGAGATTATCCTCCTTTACAGCCATATACGGTCATGTATTTGAGATCTTGTGTGGGTGGAATGTTTGAAGTAGATTTTGATATAAGCAAAAGGATGTCGCTTGGTTTATTCTACGGAAGGACCACGACAATATTGAATAAGAATGCTGGAGTTAAATTCGACAATACAGGACTTTCTTTATCGGTGAGGTTATAAGGAGATGAGGCAACAAGTAGGGACGTGGAAATTCCACGTCCTTTTTTTTGTTGATAGAACATAAAATCATACCAATCGCAGTAGTGTTATCTGAAAGCATTGTGTGTTGGAGGAAAAGCTATAAATTCAATGGAAATCATGCATTGATATAAGCTATAGTCACCGACATCCATAGCTCGTTCGAAAATAGCATTGGTCAAAAACGATATCTTGGATAATAAGGCAGGAGAAATATCTTTTCAAGATCCGGTTTATGCATATTGGTTGAAAACGGAATACTTTAAATTATAGTCACCAAGCAGAGACGCATCAATTACACCTTGTTCATCTCATCGGTGTAATTGACACGTCTTTTTATGAAACGGATAAAGAAAAGCTAAAATATAATTGTTACAAAAAATGTTAAACACAAATTGTAATTACATTTTTTGTTATATTTGCAGATGGATAATAAAGAATGATTTTGCTATGGAAACGCCTTTTGTATTTGGTAAAATTGCTACGGATAAAAACTTTACCGATAGGGAACAGGAGACTGTTACTTTGGTGGAGCATTTTAAATCGTTGATAAATACGATTATTGTATCTCCGCGCCGTTGGGGAAAGAGCTCGCTTGTCAATAAAGCTGCTGGCATAGCCATGGAGCAGGATGATAAGTTGAGAATATGTCATATTGATCTTTTCAATGTCAGGAATGAGGAACATTTTTATTCTATGCTTGCTCAGAAGGTTATATCAGCAACATCGTCGAAATGGGATGAAACAATAGATGTAGTGAAGAGGTTTTTTTCTCGTCTCAGTCCGAAACTTACAATCGGAACAGACCCGATGAATGAAGTTTCTGTGGATTTCGAGATGAAAGATGTGGTAAATAATCCAGATGAGGTGCTTGATCTTGCAGAAAAGATAGCCAAAGATAAAGGATTGAAAATAGTTGTATGTATTGACGAATTTCAAAATATTTCTGAGTTTGACAATCCTGATTATTTTCAGAAAAAATTGCGTTCGCATTGGCAACAGCATCAAAATGTGGCATATTGTCTTTATGGTAGTAAGCGTCATATGATGCTGGAGGTATTTACGGATTCTTCTAGACCATTTTATAAATTTGGTAATCTGATGTTTCTTAACAAGATTGAAACTCCGTTTCTTGTGAGGTTTTTTAAAGAACGTTTTGTTGATACAAAAAAAGATATTACGGAAGAAGCTTGCGATATGATTGCAAAACTTACGGATAATCATCCGTATTATGCGCAACAGCTTGCCCAGTTGTCGTGGTTGCGGACGAAAGAAGTCTGTACGGAAGATGTTGTAAGAGATGCTCATACCTCATTGGTTGAGCAGCTTAGTCTTCTTTTTGTTACCATGACAGAAAATCTTACCAATCAACAGTTGTGTTACCTGAATGCATTGTGCGCTGGGGAAAAAGCAATAAGTTCAACTGAAACTATGCATCGATATAAAATATCGTCTCCGACATCCATAGCTCGTTCGAAAATAGCATTGGTTAAAAATGATATTTTGGATAATAAGGCTGGAGAAATATCTTTTCAAGATCCGATTTATGCATATTGGTTGAAAACGGAATATTTTAAAGTGTAGTCACCAAGTAGCGACGCATCAATTACACCGATGAAATGAACAAAGTGTAATTGATGCGTCTTTTTTTTAAAATCTAATTGTTTCTTAGCTATTTCTTTTACGAATTCAAGGATAATTTTAGAGACGTCATACTTGATTTTAAAAAAAACTTTTGTCTTTAGACTTTTATCATTACTCTTTTTTTCGTAAGTTTGTGCAGTTTTAAAAATTACCCTTATGAGAAGATTTTATTTTTTGACGTTTGTATTACTATTAAGTCTTACGATGTCAGCGCAAAGCAGAGGCCTTTTGATGAAAGAAAATTTTGATTCTACAGAGTTCCCAGCAGGATGGTATATCGATGAACATGAAGAGAACTGGTCGATATCAACGAGTGCCAAGTCGGGTGGAACACCTAATGAAATATGCATGAACTGGTCTCCTGAATTCAACGGAACATCACGTCTCGTCATGCCGCCTTTCGATTTCACCGATGTCGATGAGGTGGTGGTTTCTTTCAAACATTATCACGACAACTATATAGGCGAGAACACTATCGGCATCGCAACTTCTTCCGACGGCGGCGCGACATGGAACAGCGGATGGGAACAGACTTATATCACCATAGATGCTTACGTTGAAAGTCATTCCATCTCAACATCAGATATGGGAAAACCTAATGTGTTGATGTGCATCTATTTCACAGGTAATTCTTATTTGGTTAACAACTGGTACTTCGACGATATTGAAGTCTTCAAACAAGCAGAACTCGACCTCGAGCTTGTAAGTATCGACGTGCCAAACATTGTAGGAAAAGATTATAATGACGGCATTTCTTTTACTGTGAGAAATACTGGTTCAACAACGATAACAGATTTCAGTGTGAATGTTTCTCTCGATTATGCAGATTGTTACGACACTTTCAGCTTCAATACCAATCTCGCATCTTTTGAAACAGCACAATTCACAATCTCAGAAACAGAATGTGGTTCTTTCCCAAGTCCTTTTTATGATGAACCAAGCGTCATTGAAATGTATATATACAAAGTCAATGGGGTTGATAGCGGTAGTGAAGGTATGTTAAAAGAAGTTAACGTCGCTATGAGAGAAAGTCAGAGAGTGGTTCTTTTGGAACACTTCACAAGTTCAACATGCGACTATCCATGTATTCCAATCAATGAAATCATGGACGGTCATGCTGTCACTTACTCAGGCCAATGTTCTTATTTGAAATATCCTATCGACCTTCCGCTTCTTGAAGACGGCTCACCAGGCGGCGACCCTTATTGGACAGAAGAAAGTATCTTAAGGAAAAATTATTATGCCGTGATGGGCGTGCCTGAAACCTTCGTCGATGCGCAGACACAAGGCTATGCTGCAGCGACAGCAGAAGATATCGACTTGGCGTTACAAAGCCCTGCTTACTTCGACATAAAAGGCAGTTTCACCGTTGAAGACAACACTATCAATGTCATCGCCGATTTCATGGCATACGCCGAAATAAGCAATGTGAGAGCATTTGTTGCTGTGAGTGAAAAGACAACGAAAAACAATCTTGGCAATGATGAAGAAACACAATATCGTCATGTCTTCATGAAGATGTTGGAAAACGCTGAAGGCATTGCAGTCGAATCAATCAAAGCTGGTGAACATCACAGATTGGAACTCTCCTGCGATTTGTCAGAAACCAACGTTGAAGAGATGAGCGACCTTGAAGTAGTGATGTGGTTGCAAGACTACACAACCAAGGAAGTGTTCAACAGTAACTTCGCTTACGAATATACAGAACACAGCTATCCAGTTATGAATCTCACTGCTTCTGTTGGCGGCGACGATGTGCAGAAACTTTATCTCGATTGGGACGCTCCAGAAGAAGGAACACCGATAGCATATAACATCTATGTTGATGGTGAATTGATAGAAGAGAATTACAATTTAGACACATATTATTCTAATGAAGAAATAGTTGAAAGCATAACACCACTCGAATATCGAGGCCACACTGCTGAAGTCGTTGCTGTTTATGAAGACGGAATGACATCTGTTGGAACAATTAAATTAATCGACGACGATTGGGACGGCATTGAAGAAACAGAGAAAGTAGCATTCAATATCTATCCAAATCCAGCTAAGGATAATGTCAAGTTCAAGGTTCAAAGCTCAATGTTCAAAGTGATTAAAATCTATAATTGCTTAGGAATGTTGATTGAAGAAATAGAAGTCAATTCAAGTGAAGTTGAGGTCAATACTTCTGATTATGAAATAGGAATTTATTTCGTCAATGTAGAAGGAAAAGACTTTGTTAGAACAGAGAGATTGGTGATTCTTTAGACTTTGGCCATTGGCTGTTGAACTTTGGCTGTTGGCCATTGCTTGATAGCTCAAAGTTCGGTGTGAAAATTCTTGTTGTTACAATTGTTGAGCGACAAGAATTTTTTATTATCTTTGCCCAATTTATATTTTTGTAACTAAAAACTTTTCATTATGTCAGATACAGTAAAATTTATCGAAGGCGGTCTCACTTACGATGACGTTTTGTTAGTGCCAGCATACAGCAATATCATTCCAAGAGATACAAATTTGAGCACAAATTTCTCTCGTAACATCCAGCTTAACATACCTATCGTAACAGCAGGTATGGACACTGTAACAGAAGCAGCTATGGCTATCGCTATCGCTCAAGAGGGTGGTATCGGTGTTCTTCACAAAAACATGACAATTGAACGTCAAGCTGCTGAGGTACGTAAAGTTAAACGTGCTGAAAATGGTATGATCATCGACCCTGTTACTATCAGAGAAAACGCTATGGTAGGCGAGGCTCTCAGAATCATGAGCGAAAACCACATCGGCGGTATTCCTGTAGTTGACGCTAATAACGTGTTAGTCGGTATCGTAACAAACCGTGACATCCGTTTCATCCAAGATATGAAACGTCCTATCTGTGAAGTCATGACAAAAGAAAATCTCGTCACTGCTCCTGAGTTTACAGACTTCGCTACAGCAGCTGAGATTCTCCAAAAACATCGCATCGAGAAATTACCTGTCGTTGACAAAGACAATCACCTCATCGGTCTCATTACTTATAAAGACATCATTAAAATCAAGGCTCGTCCTAACGCAAGCAAAGACTCTCTCGGTCGTTTGCGCGTAGCAGCTTCTGTAGGTATCGCTGCTAACACTATGGAAAGAGCAGAAGCTCTCGTAGCTGAAGGCGTTGACGCTATCAACATCGACACAGCTCACGGTCACTCACAAAACGTTATCAACGTGGCTAAGGAATTGCGTAAGAAATTCCCTAACATCGACATCGTTGTCGGTAATATCGCAACAGCCGACGCAGCACGCGAATTGGCTAAGACAGGCATCGACGCTATTAAAGTAGGTATCGGACCAGGTTCAATCTGTACAACACGTATCATCGCTGGTATCGGCGTTCCACAGCTCACAGCAGTATATAATGTATCACAAGCTCTCCAAGGCACAGGCATCCCTGTAATCGCTGACGGCGGTATCCGTTACACAGGCGACATCGTCAAGGCTATCGCTGCTGGTGCTTCAACAATCATGGCTGGTTCATTATTCGCTGGCGTTGACGAATCTCCAGGCGATACAATCATTTTCGAAGGAAGAAAATTCAAGACATATCGTGGCATGGGCTCTCTCGAAGCTATGCAAAACGGATCTAAAGACCGTTACTTTCAAGATATGGAAGACGACATCAAGAAACTCGTTCCAGAAGGCATCGTAGGTCGCGTTCCTTACAAAGGCAGTCTCTCAGAAGTCGTTTATCAATTGGTCGGCGGTCTCCGCGCTGGTATGGGTTACACAGGATCAAAAACAATCAGCGACTTGCAAAAGGCACAATTCATTAAGATTACTGCTTCAGGTATGCGTGAAAGTCATCCACACGATATCACAATCACAGCAGAATCACCAAACTATAGCACAAAAGCATAATAGTATTTGAACTAAGGCTATTGAACCCTGAACTAAGAACTTTTTATTTTTTTGGTTCAGGGTTCAAAGTTCAAAGTTCAAAGT
>JAZQVL010000098.1:0-3408 GCA_045631805.1 Bacteroidales bacterium
GGAACGTTGGCTTCGCCAGCTACTGACTTGGCTAATAATGTCTTACCTGTACCAGGAGGGCCTACTAACAAAACGCCTTTAGGTATTTTGCCACCCAAGCGTGTGTAGCGTTTAGGATTTTTCAAGAAGTCAACTATTTCCATCACTTCTTCCTTGGCTTCTTCGAGACCTGCTACGTCTTTGAATGTCACCTTGACATCAGAAGCGTTGTCGTATAACTTGGCTTGTGATTTTCCGATGTTGAACACATTGCCTCCGCCTCCAGCTCCTCCGTTACGTCCCATCATTCTGATTATCAGGAACCAAAAACCTACTATCAATACAAGAGGCAGAACCCATGAGACAATCTCTGCGCCCCAGTTGTGACGTTTTATCACTGTGGGGTATATAGGGTTTTCAAAACCATCTTGAGCGTTTTCTATGTCTTGTTCAAAACGCTCCACAGATGCTATACGCATGGTATAATTTGGAGTCTGTCCGAATCCGCTTGGTTTATGGTTCGGGAAGTATTTGTTGAAACCGTTTCTGTTAAGATAAATCTCAGCGACTTCGCCATTGACAAGGTCAATCTTATCTATGTCTTTATCTTTAAGCAATGTTATCAGCTTGCCTTTGTCAATCTCCTCAGCAGTCTTAACACCACCTATAAATGTTGAACCGATAAAAATAATAGCTAAAATGCCGTAAATCCAGAAGAAATTGAATTTCTTTTTTGGTGTGTTGTTGTTTTTGTTGTTGTTTGAAAAATTTCCAAATGAATTTTTATTCTCCATTTAATCAGTTGTTTTATACGTTAAACTTAGTCTTCGTATGAAGTCCGTTCAGCGTCAGCCCATAATGATTCTAATTTGTAGAACTCGCGTTTAGGTTCCAAGAAGACATGAACTACTACGTCGATGTAGTCTATCAAAATCCATTCCGCATTTTCAAAACCTTCGTAGTGGTATGGCTTCACTTTGTGGTTGTCGCGAAGATCGTCGATGATCTTGTCGGCAATAGCTGAAACCTGTGTCTTTGACTGAGCGTGGCAGATGACGAAATAGTCTGTCACAGCTGAATGAATATCTCTTAAATCTAATGAAACAACGTCTTTCGCTTTAAGTTCTTGCATAGCTTCAACAACGGCTGAAACTACAAATTCAGGATTATCTGACTCGTGTCTAACTCTCATGATTTTAATAAATTTTAATTTGCGCAAAGATAAGAAAAAAGTCAACAAGTCAACAAGTCAACAAGACAACAAGTTTTTTTAATTCATAATTCATAATTTTGGGAACGGGGACGAGAACGGGGAATGAGGATGGGATAGATTTCTCAGCATCTCAGTTTCTTAGTTTCTCAATTCCTCGGTGTCTTTGAGACTTAAAAAATGTATTATTGATTTTGCAAAAAAAATAAAATTGTCGCAATAAAAACTATCTTTGCAATATGAAAATCACTCGTTTTAAAAATATAGACTCTACAAATTTATATCTTCAAAATCTTCTTGAAGAAGGTGCCGATATTGCTGATAATATTGTCGTTACTGATTTCCAGTATTCAGGAAAAGGGCAGGGGAGAAACGTCTGGGAAAGTGAGTCGGGAAAGAATCTGCTTTTCAGCATAGCTCTCGACATGAGTTATCTCAAAGCGGAAAATCAGTTTCTCCTTACGCAGATGGTCTCCGTAACAATGATAAACGTCTTGAAAAATTATCTCCCAGAAGAACATCTTTTTATAAAATGGCCTAACGACATTTATTTCAAAGACAAGAAAATAGCCGGCATCTTGATTAAAAACGAGATAAAAGGAATGATGATGGGAACATCTATAATCGGAGTCGGACTTAACGTCAATCAAGAATCTTTTGATGAAAACCTCCCAAATCCAATTTCAATGAAAATGATAACAGGTGAGGATTATGATTTGGAGGAGATACTTTTAGCTGTCAGCTGTCAGCTGTCAGATTTCGTTGGACGACAGCCAACAGCCAACAGCCAACAGCCAATAGCCAACAGTTATATAAAATATCTATATCGCTACAGACAATGGGCGTTATACGAACACGAAGGAATCCGTAAAGAAATGATGATTATCGGTTACGACCAGTTTGGACGTCTCGTCTTAAAAGACAAAAACGACCGTGAAGTCGTATGCGATTTGAAAGAAATTTCATTTATAATTTAGTGTATATGGTTTAGAGTCAACAGCTCTCAACCCGCAATTATAAACTCTCAACTTTATCAGCCATCATGTTGACTAAATTCTGCAATGGTCGTGACGCCATCATCTGCATCAGTGGGTTGAGCTGCGCATCTATCTCGAAGCGGCATTTTGCATTGGAGTCAGAATCATTGTTTTCAATATAAATATTCAATGAGAACTGAAATGGCACTTTCCCTTCTGGTAATAATTGTATGAATTTGTTAGGTTCTCTTCTGCTTACTCGGAGTGCTGCTTTTCCCATGCCTTGTATTGTAAAAGCCAGATTATCGTTGTCGGCTGTTATGTCAACCACTTGTTCTGGCAAAACAGTAGTCATGTTGTTCATATTTCCGATATATTCGAATAGTTCCTTTTCAGAACGTTTGTTCGTCGCCCAATTGCTTTTGAATATCATGATTTATGTTTTTATGATTAAAAAAGAGACGTGTCAATGATGTGTTATGTGTAAGAATCATTGACGCGTCTCTACTTGTAGTCTTGTAGTCTTGTAGTCTTGTTGACTTTTACATTCTAGCGTCACTCCAAGCTTGTGGATTGTTTTTCCACTCTAACAATGAAGCTAAATCGTTTTCTCTGATGTAGTTTTCTTCAGCAGCTTTTTGAATCAAAGCGTTGTAATTTGTCAAAGTGAATAAATCACATTTGTTGTTCTTGAAGTTCTCTGTTGCAACGTCCATTCCGTAGGTGAAGATTGCGAGCATACCTTTGATGATAGCGCCTTTTTCGCGTAATGCTTCAACAGCGTTCAAGCTTGATTTGCCTGTTGATACCAAGTCTTCTATGATGACGACTGATTGTCCGCTATTGATGACACCTTCAATTTGGTTGTTCATGCCGTGAGATTTCTTCTCGGAACGTACATATACGAAAGGTAATCCTAACTCTTGCGCTACCAAAGCTCCTTGAGGAATACCACCTGTAGCGACGCCAGCGATTACATCTGGTTTGCCGAATTTGTCTAAACACATCTTCACGAAACCCTCACGGATGAATGTCCTAACTTGTGGGTATGACAATGTTACGCGATTGTCGCAGTAGATAGGACTTTTTAATCCTGATGCCCATGTAAAAGGATTTGCAGGATTCAATTTAATTGCTTTAATTTGCAAAAGAAAACTGGCAAGAGCCATTGATGTTTCTTGTTCGTTCATAAAATTAACCTTTAAATTTTTGGCAAATGTATAGACTTTTTTGCAATAATAA
>JAZQVL010000099.1:0-2388 GCA_045631805.1 Bacteroidales bacterium
GATGATTTTGCCGTCGAAGTCGTCGCCACCGAGGTGAGTGTCGCCGTTTGTTGATTTAACTTCGAAAACGCCGTCGCCGAGTTCAAGGATTGAGATATCGAATGTACCGCCACCGAGGTCGAATACTGCTACCTTAACGTCATTTTTCTTTTTGTCGAGACCGTATGCCAAAGCTGCTGCTGTTGGTTCGTTGATGATACGGCGTACTGTGAGACCAGCGATTTCGCCAGCTTCTTTAGTAGCTTGACGTTGAGCGTCGTTGAAATATGCAGGGACTGTGATGACAGCTTCTGTTACTGTTTGGCCTAAATAGTCTTCAGCAGTTTTCTTCATCTTTTGAAGTACCATTGCTGAGATTTCTTGTGGAGTATATAATTTACCGTCAATGTCAATACGTGGAGTGTTGTTTGGTCCTTTTACGACTTGGTAAGGAACGCGGTCGATTTCGTTAACCATCTTGTCGTATGATTCACCCATGAAACGTTTGATAGAATAGATAGTCTTCAATGGGTTTGTGATAGCTTGACGTTTTGCTGGCTCACCTACTTTACGTTCGCCGTTGTCTGTAAATGCTACCACTGATGGAGTTGTGCGGTGACCTTCGCTGTTAGGGATAACTACTGGTTCGTTACCTTCCATAACTGCAACACATGAGTTTGTTGTACCTAAGTCAATACCAATAATTTTTGACATAATTTGTTTCTCCTATTTTTATTTATCGTTTAATTTGTTTTTCGTTTTTATTTGCTGACATAATCTGACAACGATGCGATTTTGTCAATCATTATGCCAAACAGCATTTCATGTCACAATGTTTGTTATGAAAAATAAAAAAACCACCAAAATGGTGGTTTACATTATTAATATTTAATTCGTACTCAAATTAATTCTGACATCAGTTTTATTTTAATGACAAAAAGACATATTTTAACTTCTGACTTTTATCTTAGCTTAATTGTAAACTCTCACAAATCCCCATTGAGGATAGTCTTTAATCAAAGTACTAATGCTTTGGTCGTGAACTTTAAGCATCTTTTTACATTGTGAACGTGACGAGAATATTCCCATACCATTTTCAATGTTTGTATATTCTGGTGTGTCTTGGATAGCGCCAGTAGAATTTTGTATCAACATATAATTATACAACTCATCCCCTGTTGCTGTGATCACTATTTCAAAACCTTTAACGAAACGCTGCACCCAATCTGGACTGTTATTAGCGAAATTATCATTAGCCTCAAGCTGTGCATAGAAATTATTTGGAGTATAATTGACAGCCATATAATAATCGCTGCTGTTCCACAATTCATTAGCCGTTCCTGAACCCAAAACCCATTTCAAAGTATAATCTACAGTGTCTGTCTCACCAGGATTAAGTTGTCCATAATGAAAATAACCAACTACTTCATAATACGCAGCATGTTTGAACAAATTATTTGGTTTCCATCTGATTTGGTTAGTAGAAGCCGACTCGAAACTAATATTATTAGTAGGTCTTATAATAGTACAATTGTTGATTGTCTCAACGACTGAAGTAATCACTTCTCCATCATTACGTTCAATGACCAATGTATATTTTTCGTTTTCAATTAATTTTCTTGTTGTGTAATATAAAACCTGGTCAACGCCGCTATAGAAAATAGCATTAGGATTGTAAGGTTTATAGACATGACATGTATCCAATATTACAGTTGAAACCGCATTGGGCATATCGGCGAATTTTCCAACAAGCTTGACGTTCAGCTTATAATCATAATTGCTCATATTATAATTTTGGCCGTTTTCAACAACATTACCGACAAACGACTTTGTGATTTTCAAGTAGTTAGTATCAGCGTCAACATCTAAATATCCATAAACGATAGTAGTTTCATAGCCTTCATTATAAATATCAACATCTGTTTTACACGAATTGAAAATCAATATAGAAGCAATTATAGCAAGTGCATAAAACAATTTATTTTTTTTCATTATAAAATAGATTTGAAAGATGAGCAAAGATACTATTTTTTTGCATATTTTTGCTTTTTAAAATAAAAGAAATGTATTTATCACATAACGTATCTTTAGTAACAACTCATGTTCTTCAAAACATGAAGAATAGAGGCGAGAAAATTGCCATGCTTACTGCATACGATTATTCGATGGCAAAGATTTTAGACGAATCTAATATTGATATTATTTTGGTTGGCGACAGTGCATCCAACGTGATGGCTGGTTACAAAACCACTCTTCCTATCACATTGAATGAGATGATATATCACGCCTCATCGGTATGTCGCGCCGTGAAACGTTCTTTCGTTGTTGTTGACTTGCCTTTTGGAACATATCAAGGCAACTCTAAAGAAGCTCTCAGCTCAGCTATTCGCATCATGAAAGAGTCTGGAG
>JAZQVL010000100.1:0-31748 GCA_045631805.1 Bacteroidales bacterium
AGATTGAGAAAAAGTGGACCCAGCCTATTCACAACTGGGGCTTAATCATGAACCAATTTATTCTTATATTTGCAGACAGATTGCAGATATAGGTATTTTATATGCTGTAATTTTCATTTACACAAAATACAGGACGGTGCCTTTTCAAGTCCTTCGGTTCTTTTTTCGGCATTGCTCTTGACTTCAATGGCAATCAATACATTATTCTTGCGTAGTATATAATCTACTTCAAAGTCACGTTCTCTCCAGTAGAAAACATCGAAATGATGTATAAATGATTGACTTACAAGATATGCTCCGATGTTTGATTCAAAAATGCGTCCCCAAGTCTAAAGTGAACCCAAAGCAATCTTTCATTTTCTGATAACTCCAATGACTCATGCGAATCTCTTCAAACCTGCCAGCCTATTTGTAATTGTATTATATTCAGGTCTTTTGTACATGTTGTTACATTTTACTCAGTGTATTGAGTATTTTTACTCAGTGCAAATATAATAAAAAAGAATAAAGTTCAAAGATAACACTAAAAAATAATGAACTTTAGAACTTTTCAATTATGCATTATGAATTGATTGTAAATTAGGTTCTGATTATCACTTATTTCATAGCAGAATCCCAAAGCGTTAGGGATTGGAGCGGCATCCTTTTGGAGGCGGAAGCGGAAGATGGAGACGGAAAAAGATATAGCGGAAAGCCCGACGGCAGAGCCGGAACGCCCAAAAAGAAAGACTAAGGACAAAAGGCTAAAGACTAAGGGTTTTATCAAGTCGCCGAGACATCAAGTGGAGATGTCGTTTTTGTGTCGTCTTAAAAAACATAAAGTCGCATCAATGATTTTGACGCGACTTTTTCAATTCCTAATTCTAAACTCATAACTAAATAAAACTTTGCCGTTATCGGAAAATTTTGCTAATTTTGTACTCGTTTTTTATTAAAAGTTTGCCGATATGAAATATTTGTCAGTTAAGGATTTCGCTTCTAAGTACGGAGTTTCAGAAAGAACAATCCGTAATTATTGTGTCTCGGGTAAGATAGAAGGTGCGTTTCTGACAGGAAAGACATGGAATATTCCAGAAGACGCGACATTGCCACAAAAAGGTAAACATTCTGTGAAGGAAACGCCTTTGGTGCATGCTCTTCGTTTTGAGAAAGAAAATAAGATTAAAGGCGGCATTTATCATAAGACGCAAATCGACCTGACATATAACTCTAATCATATTGAAGGAAGCAGACTCACTCACGAACAGACACGTTATATCTTCGAGACAAATACAATTGGCATAACGGAAGATGTTGTTTCTGTTGATGATATAATTGAAACTGTCAACCATTTTAAATGTATTGATTACGTTATTGATAGTGTTAATGTAAGGCTTAATGAGACTATAATCAAAGACTTGCATAGAATACTTAAAACAGGAACGCAGGATTCGTCTCGTTCATGGTTTTCTGTTGGAGAATATAAAAAACTTCCTAATGAAGTCGGTGGCAATGAAACTACAAGACCGGAGTTTGTGAGACAGGCTATGAAAGAATTGTTGAAAAATTATAATTCCAAGAAAGAAAAATCACTTGATGACATACTGGACTTTCATTATCAATTTGAGCGCATTCATCCGTTCCAAGACGGAAACGGCAGGGTGGGGCGACTGATAATGTTTAAAGAATGTCTGGCAAATAAGATAGTTCCATTTGTAATTACCTATGATTTGAAATATTTCTATTACAGAGGGTTGACACAATGGGAATCTGTTAGAGAATATCTACGTGATACCTGTCTTACGGCGCAAGATAATTATAAGAAAGTTTTGGAGTATTTTGAAGTCAACAAGACTACAAGTAGAGACGCATCGAACACACCTAAGAAATAAACAAGATTGTGTTTGACACGTCTCTTTTTAGTTAGGAGTTAGGAGTTTTGGGGACGTGTTGAAAACTGAAAGTTGCTCGGTCACTGAGCCTGTCGAAGTGCCGAGCGTTATGCTTTCGACAAGTTCAGGCAATATTTACCCAAAGTCTGTTGTCTGTTGACTGTTGTCTTAGAATGAAAAATAAAAAGTAATCTTAAAGTGTGCTTTCTTTTTAAATATTTGTATTTTCGTTCTCTAAAGAGAATAAAAATGTATCAAAATTGTTTCGTGTAGAGAATATAATAAAATAGTGTTATACGTCTCTTTTTGAAGATAAATATAGATTCTTTGTCGGTAAGTTGAAAAATAAAAGAGTTACCGATAAAGAATCTGGATTTTTTTCATATTTTTGCGTGAAAATAATCTAATAATATTCAATATGGCAGATACTATCATAGGCAGAAAGCTTGAGCAGGAGATATTGCGCCAGCGTATAGGGTCAACATCTCCAGAACTTATTGCTATTTACGGCAGACGTCGTATTGGCAAGACGTATCTTGTTCGTCAGTATTTTAATGATACATTTAGTTTTTATTCTACAGGTATTTATCAAGGTACAAAAAAGGAACAGCTTGGAGAATTCAATCGTCAGTTGGAACATTATTCTGGATGTAAATGGAAAATGGCTAAAGACTGGTTTGATGCTTTTGCTCAGTTGCGTGAATATCTTGAATCAATTGATGGAAATAGTCCCATCGTTGTTTTCCTTGATGAAATGCCATGGATGGATACTCAGAAAAGTCGTTTTATAAAAGCTTTTGAATATTTTTGGAATTCATGGGGAGCAACCAATAACCGTTTGAAACTTATAGTTTGCGGCAGTGCTACTACCTGGATGCGAGAGAATGTACTTTCCGATAAAGGTGGTTTGTATAATAGGACTACACGAAGCATATACCTTGCGCCTTTCACATTGTATGAGACAGAACAATATCTCTTGTCAAGAGGAATAAATTGGAATCGTTATCAGATAGCCGAATGTTATATGATACTTGGCGGTACACCGCTTTATCTTCAGATGCTTGAACGTGACAAAAGTCTTGCGCAAAATATAGATAACCTATTTTTTGTACAGAATGCACCATTAGCAAGAGAGTATAATTTTTTATTCCGCTCTCTTTTTAACGAAGCGACACTTCATAAACAAATTATTGAAGCATTGGCAAACAAGGCGTCAGGGTTGACTCGAAATGAAATAATGACTATCACTAAAATCGATGATGGTGGAGCTTTAACCAAGGCATTGCGCAATCTGTGTGATTGTGATTTTATCCGTCAATATACAGCATTTGGTAAAACCGAACGAGGAACTATATATCAACTGACAGATTTGTTTACGTTATTTCATTTGCGTTATGTGAAAGCATATAGAGGACAGGATGATAATCATTGGCAAAATATGATTGACTCACCGTCACGCAGGGCTTGGAGCGGTTATTCGTTTGAGCAGTTGGCCTTACATCATATTCGCCAAATAAAACATAAATTGGGTATAAGCGGTGTACAAAGTGATATTTGCGGATGGAAAGGAGAGGGGGCGCAAATAGACTTGCTCATTGACCGTAGAGACCAAACAATTAATCTGTGTGAAATGAAATTTTCACAAGGTGAATTTGAAATCACAAAACAATATGACGAACGTCTGCGTGAGCGAGCTGAAATTTTCCGTTCTGCAACAAAAACACGCAAGGCTTTGCATCATACCTTTGTTACGACTTACGGCCTTAAAAGTAACATGTATAGCGGAACGGTTCAGAGCGAAGTGGTTCTTGATGATTTGTTTAAAGAATAAACTTGTGTAATATTAGTAACCAATACTCCAGGTTATCAATACTCCAAGTAGAGACGCGTCGAACACACCGAAGAAATGAACAAGTGGTGTTTGACACGTCTCTTTTTAGTTTAAAGTTGTTCGGTCATTGAGCCTGTCGAAGTGCCGGGCGTTATGCCTTCGACAAGCTCTGGCACCGCATACAAAAATTGCTATGAGCGATGAGCATTGAGCGGTGAGCAGTTTTGCCCAAAGCTCATGGCTCGAAGCCCATAGCTTGTTGTTATACAAACAGTTTCCTTATGTCCATTGTGAAGAAGTCTTCGGCGATGATGCCTCCGTCACCGATGATAAATGCGGATTTAGGATTGAATAATTGACGGAATTTTTCCAGTCCTTCGGTTCTTTTTTCGGCATTGCTCTTGACTTCAATGGCAATCAAAACATTATTCTTGCGTAGTATATAATCAACTTCAAAGTCACGTTCTCTCCAGTAGAAAACTTCAAAATGATGTATAAACGACTGACTTACAAGATATGCACCGATGTTTGATTCAAAAATGCGTCCCCAACTCTTTCTGTCAATGATAGCTTGCTCGAAACTTATCGGACTATAAACGGTTTTCAACGCATTATTATAAACCTGCAGTTTTGGAATGCTTGCTTTTCTTCTGGCATTGTCAACGCTATATTTTTGAAGTCCGCATAGTAAACCGCTTTCTTTTAATAGATTGATATATCCAGTTAAAGTTACTGTGTTTCCAGCATCTTGAAGAGAACCAAGCATTTTGTTCAAAGATAACAATTCTCCGGAATAAGCTGCTCCTAATTCAAATGTCTGGCGAAGTAAAGCCGGTTTGCTAATAGGTGTATACATCAAAATATCTTTGTTGATAGTTGCCTCTATAATTGCAGACTGAATATAATGATTAAAACGCTCTTCGTCATTTATTAATGATGCTGCACCAGGATATCCGCCGAAAAATATGTATTGGTCTAAGGTGAACCCAAAGCAATCTTTCATTTCCTGATAACTCCAATGGCTCATGCGTGTCTCTTCAAAGCGACCAGCTAATGACTCGGACAATCCTTTTTCTAACAAAACTCTGCTGCTGCCTAATAGTAAGACTTTGATATTTATGTCGTTGAAACTGTCATTATCCCATTCTTTTTTTACGACTTCGCTCCAATTCGCAATCTTTTGAATCTCATCAATTACCAAAATTACATCATGCCATGACTTGTTCTCTTTAAGACTACGAACCGCAGACCAGCAATCGGATATCCATGCGCTATTGCTTGCAGGAACATTATCTGCAGAATAAAATAGATATGGGATGTTTATATCTTTCAACACTTGCTTTACCACAGTTGATTTGCCTACTTGACGAGGTCCCATTACAACTTGAATAAACTTTCGCTCTTCTAATAGTCTATTTGTAATTGTCTTATATTCAGTTTTTTTGTACATATTATTACATTTTACTCAGCGTATTGAGTATTTTTACTCAGTGCAAATATAATAAAAAAGGATAAAGACAAAAGACGAAAGGCAAAAGATTTTTTTGAGCTTTTGGGACGTCACTCTTGTGGCGTCTTAAAAAACACAAAGTCGCGTCGATATTGCATCAACGCGACTTTTAAATTCCTAATTCCTAATTCCTAACTGAATTACATTTCCTCCACAACTCTTTTTTTCCAAGAGTCTGGGTATCCTGCTTGTTTTGGTCTTGCTGGATAGCCGTGGCCGTTGTCGATGAATTGGCCGTTTTCTTCTTGTTTGATGTTGCTGTCTAAGTATTTGACAAGTAAGAAATTATCTAATTCTTTCCAGCGTCTGAAAGTGTTTTTTCCTGCTTGTGATGAGAACTCTGTCAAGAAAGCGAGGGTCTCTTCTTTGGAGTTTTCTAATAATGACAAAGCCTTTTCGTCAGTCGCCTTTACTTGTTCTTGATATGTGGTTTCTAATTCTTTTTGTACTTTTTGTATGTCGCCGATGACTCTGTTATAGAAGAGGTATTTGAAGTGCGCCACTCTGTTGAAGAGCCAGAATGCAGAGTTGTCGGAATATGTTATCATATTGCCGTTGCCTTGTCTGAATTCTTCTGTCACTTCTGATATTGAGCAGTAGAAAGGAGTGTAAACCGTTGAGTTTGTGTCGTCAACGCCGAACCAGATGATGCCGCCTATTTCATTTGGGAGCCAGTTTCTTGTCTGTGCTATGAAAGAGAATCCTGTCTGTTGTGTGACGGTGCATCTCTCGTGGAAATATTCTTGTCCTTCGTATTCCCAGTAGAGCGGAGTCCAGCGGTAAGGAGAACCGAATGGGTCTGCGCCTGCACCTTGTGACTTGTCTAACTCTGTGTTTTGGAAGTGGTTACGCATGAAATACATCATATCGTCTAATGATATTTTTCTGTTAGGTTTTACATAAAGAGGCATTCTTGGGTTGTCGAGATTTTTACCTGTGGCGTAATCCCAATATTGATCCATGTCGTCGCAGACGTCGTTGAACATCATCCATACGCGGAGGTCGCAGATGCGAGCTGCTGAGAAATCGACAGGGGCGAAGGCAGCGCTGAAGTCGAAGTCGGCGTCCTTGCCGTTGAAGTAGTTCTTTCTTCTTGCGAAGTCGATGATGTCGTGTTTGTAAATCACTTCAACATCTTGATTATAAAGTTTCTTCCATTCTTTGTCGGTGATAGATTTCTTTCCGTCGCGGAGAGGGAATGTGGTGATACGAGCTGCATTGGCGTGACCAGAGACATAGCCGTCAGGGATACGGATCGCAACCCATACTGCGCCTTTGTCGGCATTTATGGTGTCGTTGGATTTCTTGTCGTATTTAGGTGTGTAGCCTTTACCGATTATCTCCATGTACCATACCTCGTTAGCGTCTGAGATAGAGAATGTCTCGCCGTCGCTGCCATAGCCGTATTCTTCAACTAAGTCTGCCATGATTTTTATCGCCTCGCGTGCTGAGGTGCTGCGTTCGAGTGCCATGAACATAAGGCTGCCGTAGTCGATGAGACCTTTAGGGTCGATTAGTTCTGAGCGACCACCGAATGTTGTCTCGCCGAGAGCTACTTGGTTTTCATTGATATAACCTACAACTTGATAAGTGTGAGCTGGCTGTGGGACGTAGCCTCTGATGGCGTTGGTGCCGCGGTCGTAGATGGTACGCATGCTTCCTGGAGTCCAGTCGGCTGCAGGGGTGAAGTAGAGTTCGCCGTATCTGATGTGTGAGTCGGCGGCATAGGTGATGAAATTGGAACCATCGACTGATGCGCCTTTGGTTACGAGGAAGTTGGTACAAGCTTGGGAGTCAATGTTTAAAAGTATTATAAACATTGCTAATACTAAGGATTTTAATTTTCTCATGGTTGATATTTTTTTATTTACAAAGATAATTAAAATGGTCATAATTCTGTATATTTGTAAAAATTTAAGCGATGAAATTTCAGACAACACCATTGGCGGAGAGACTGCGTCCGACTTCGTTGGATCAATATATTGGACAGGAGCATCTTGTGGGCGAGAATGCTGTTTTGCGTCATGCCATAGAGAGTGGCAGAATTCACTCCATGATTTTCTGGGGACCTCCTGGAGTTGGTAAGACTACGCTCGCTTCTATCATATCCAAACAGGTCAAGCGTCAGTTTTATGTGCTTAACGCTGTGAGCAGCGGTGTCAAAGAGGTGCGTGAGGTGTTCGACAGAGCGCGTATGGCTCCCGATACTCCTATATTGTTTATCGATGAAATCCATCGTTTTAACAAGTCGCAACAGGATTCTTTACTTAATGCCGTAGAGAAAGGTCTGGTAATATTAATAGGTGCTACGACGGAGAATCCAAGTTTTGAAGTTATTTCGCCATTGCTTTCTCGTTGTCAGGTTTATGTGATGAAGTCGCTGGAAAAAGAGGATTTGGGAAAGCTGATTGACATTGCGGTTCCGGTGTTGGAAAATGACTATAAGAAAAAGATTGTCATACAAGAGAGCGAGGCTCTTATGCGTATAAGCGGTGGCGACGCCCGTAAATTGTTGAATGCTATTGACCTTGTAGTAGGTATGATGAACGAGGTTAGTCATGATTCGGATACGCTGACGATAACAAACGATATAACTTCTCAGTACATTCAAAGTAATCTTTTGAAATATGATAGGCAAGGAGAGATGCATTATGATGTTATCTCTGCTTTTATCAAGTCAATTCGTGGCAGCGATCCTAATGCTGCGGTCTATTATCTCGCACGTATGATAGATGCTGGCGAAGACCCGCTGTTCATCGCTCGCCGTATGCTGATATTTGCTTCGGAAGACATAGGCAACGCTAATCCTAATGCCTTGCTGCTTGCCAATACTTGCTTCGACGCTGTGAATAAGATTGGCTTTCCAGAGAGTAGGATAATACTTTCTCAGACAGCGATATATCTTGCTTCGTCACCAAAGAGTAATGCTTCATATATGGCTATCAATATGGCGCAAGACTTGGTGCGTAAGACTGGCGACCTCAGCGTACCATTGCATCTGCGTAACGCTCCTACAAAACTGATGAAAGATTTGGGTTATAAAGACGGTTATAAATACGCCCACGATTATGAGGGTAACTTCGTGGAGTTAGAGTTTTTGCCACATGAGATTTCTGGAACTAAGTTCTATCAGCCACAGAATAATCCTCGTGAAAGAGAGATACAGAATTCGTTGAGAATGAAGTGGAAAGAGAAGTACGGGTATTAAATTAATTAGGAATTAGGAATTAGGAATTGTTTGGTCGCTGAGCTTGTCGAAGCGCCCAATGTAGAGACGTTTCAATGTAACCCCAAAAAATAAACATACATACATTGAAGTCTATTTATATAGAAGTTGTTTGTTTATTTTAACAATCTGTGGTATTAGCATCTCAACGCCATCATTATTAATAACGTAATCTGATTTGCTGATTTTTGTTTCTTCATTCCATTGTAGTCGCATCCTGGAGCGTACGTTTTCTTCGTCGCATTTGTCGCGTTGCATCGCTCTTTTAACTCGAACTTCTTCAGGTGCTGAAACGAATATGATTTTATCAAATTGACTGTCAAAGTTTTTCTCGAATAAAATCGCTGATTCGAACAAGACGTAATTTGAATTCTGTCGTTCGCACCATTCGTCAAAGACTTGATTTAACTTTGGATATAACAATGCTTCAATGAATTGCAATGCTTCCGGATTTTGAAAAAGATGATAGGAGAGGAGTTTCTTGTTTAGACTTCCATCTGAGAAATATACTTCTTCGCCAAAACGGTTTATTATTTTATTCTTTACGTCAGGAAGGAAATATAATTTCTTTGTTTCTTCGTCTGAATGGAATGTGCTGATACCTATATTGTTGAAGACTTTACATACGAGGCTTTTGCCGCTTCCTATATTGCCTGTTATTGCAATTCGTTTAATTTTCATTTTCTTCAATGATGATATATTCAACTTCTTTAGGTTCTATGCTTGTGATTCTTGTATTACTTGGATAATCAATAAGATATAACGGAAGGAAATTGTTTTCTAATGAAATGTCTGCTGTGTCGATGCTTACAATAAAAGAGTTGTCTTTGATAATATTGTAATCTGTTAAAGAAACAATGTATTTTATCTTTACCTTGTCAGGGAAAAGTCTTAGTTTCTTGTTGAAATTGTTGTTGATTTTAACGTTTGCTATTGCTTCTGTATATTTTTCAACATTGATTTTAATATTGACATCTTTAATATTAGCATTTATCATTCCTTCTGTATGAAGAGGAATGTCAATATTAATGTTAGAATTGATATTTTTTAAGCTGATGTTTTCAGTATAAATATTATCAATGGTGCTTAATAGGTTTTTAGGTCCATAAATAGTGACTGAATCGGGCTCGATCTGGATTTTTCCGTGTCTGTTGTATTGTTTTTCGTAGCTTAAATCGAGTTTAGGGATAACTTTAACTCTTATGGAATCAAGCTGTTCCATTTTTATAATAATCCTGTTGTCGTCGAATCCAACTTCGTTTGGTTCTATTGTCAGGAAGTTCGCTACTTTTTCTTTGGCGTAGCTTATGCTGAAAGAGTAGGTGCTTTCACTGTCTTTATGTAAAGGCACCTCCTCTAACGATATATCAACTTTCCGTCTTGACGAAGGCTTGAAATAATAATTTAATAATTCAAAACCTGTTGTGGATAAAGTGACTTTTACTTTCTGATTTCCGTCAAGTATTACCAAATCGGCCGGAGCGTTTTTCATATCAATGGTAAGCGGTACTGTAACTGTATATTGTGCTGATAGCTTTATCAGCAGCCAAAACAGCGCAGCTATCGTAACAAAAAATATTATGCTGCTGAATTGGTGCAGCTTTTCTGTTTCTTGTTTTTTTCTTACCATTATAAAAATCTATTATTGAGCGCCGCCAACTTGACTTGCGTTTGGAATGATAGCTGATTTTTCGAATTCTATTGAAGCATTGTGGTCAACGCTAACAATAACTGTGTTTTCTTTAACTTCAACAACTTTACCATGAATGCCGCCTATTGTAACGATTTTGTCACCTTTTTTAAGGTTTTCACGGAATTTTTGTTGTTCTTTGTTTCTCTTGTTCTGTGGACGAATGAAGAATAACCAGAAAATAACAAAGATTAATACAATCATAATGATTCCTGAGTAAGGACTGCTTTGTTGTTGTGTTGCTTGAAGCAAAGTAATGTTTAAAATGTTCATAATTATTTATTTAAAAAGTGTTAATATTTTCAACTTGTGCTTTAATTCTTAATATTGTCTCAGAAGGATTTGTGTTAGCTTTTACCACTAATCGTTTGTTTTGGAATCCTTTGTGGCCTTTGCTGTCGTAAGTGATGGTGATTTTGCCGTTTTCGCCCGGTTTGATAGGCTGATTTGAATATTCTGGCGATGTGCAGCCGCATGTCTTTTCAATACTTGTGATGATAAGAGGTGCGTTGCCTACATTCTTGAACTTAAAAGTGTAACTCACTTGTTCTCCTTGTATAATCTTGCCAAAATCATGTTCTGTCGTTTCAAACTTTATGACTGGTGTGCTTGCGCTTTTGCTGATGCCATCTGCGCTGACAGGGTTGTTTACCAAACTTGTGCTTAGTTTGTTGTTGTTTGACTCGCATGAAAATAATCCCAATATTATTACTAATGATAAAATAACTCTTTTCATTTTTTTATATGATTTATAACGTTTAACTTGATGAATTGTTCAAATGATTAGCGTCCGCTTCCGAAAATAGTGACAGAACCTTGGTAACGACGGCTTTCTTCGTATTCTCCGACACATTCAATAACATAAAAATAGTTGCCGTCTGGTAAGTTGCCGCCATCCCAGTCGTTTTTGTAATCATCAGATTTATATACTATTCGTCCCCATCTGTTAAAAATTGTTATCTTGGTTCTGATATAATAATCGTTAATAGGATTGTATGAGTCGTATTCAAATCTTCTGGTTTCGTTTTCTCCATTGTTTCCTGCTTTTGAAGGGTCGTTTTCTATTATAAAATAATCGTTGATGCCGTCGCCGTTAGGAGTGAAGATGTTAGGTATTTTCAAATATACAGGAAGTACTGTTATTTCTTTCGAAAATGTTGTGTCGCATCCGTATTCGGCCGATTTTACATTCAATTTTACCTGATATTTTACTTCCTTTAAGGATTCTGGATAAACGTTGACAGGATTTTCTAAAATAGATGTTGTCGGCATTTCGTTTGGATTGTCAGGATTGTTGAAAAATGACCATGACCATGAGTTATATTCAACCAATTCTGTCTCGCCTTCAAAGCCGAAAGTGACGTATGGGTTTTGAACGTATGCTGTGTCTTTTGGATCAGAAACGATTTCAATTTTTGGATTAGGATATGCTCTTGGTACAAAAGTGGCTTTTTTTGTGCAGCTGTTGCCTTCTGCTGTATAAGCTGTTACATTGACAAAATATTCTTTCCATGCTTTCAAACCAATGGCTTCTTGTGGGTTGTTGGGGTTGGTCCATACGTTTTCGTTGTAATCTGAACCCCACTCGTATGTGAATGATTCAAAACCATCTCCGTATGCTGTGGCTATGACTTTTGCATTCTGTCCGTTTTCTGCTTCATTGTTGCTGCATGTCAATTGTGTCTGCTCAAACTCAATCTCGAAATTGTTCATCATTGTTATTGTAATTTCGTCACTGCATTCTTCTTGTGTTTCTATGTTTTTTACGGTAATACCATATTCTACATTGTCTTCTGTGACGATTATGTTAATCCAATAATTGGTTTCACCGTTTATTATACTTCCATTTTTTGTCCATTGATATGTGCAGTTGGATGTAGGCTTTACCGACAAACTTATTTCTTCGCCATAACAAATTGGCAGACTGACGTCTTGAGGTAATTCTATTTCACAATTGTTTTGTGCTTTTAGTCCAAATGAATTGATAATGAATATCAATAATATAGATATTTTGAAAAGAATGTTGTTTCTTCTATTTTTATTCATTATTGTAAATCTTTTTGATGTTTGCAAAGATAAGAAAAAAACTCTATATAAATAATGTGAATATCTTCCTTTTATTGCCGTATTTTGAAAAAATAATCTTTATTAAAGTTAAGGCTGATTGCCATAGTCTTTTGAACTTTTATCTTTAGTTTTTTGTTAAGTGGCTTGTGGAATTTTCTTTTCTTGATTGTTATTAATGTATTGTGACAATATGTCATTTTTCTTGAATTGGAAATAATTTTGATGTAATAAAATCAAACAACAAAAAAAATAAGGAAATGGATTTCAATAAATTCACATTAAAATCTCAAGAGGCTGTCAAGAAGGCTGAAGAGATAGCAAAAACGAATGGAAATCAATCAATTGAAAACGTTCATCTTTTGAAGGCTTTAATTAAGTCTGACGATTATCTTATCCCGAATTTATTTAATAAATTAGGTGTTAATGTCGAGATTTTCAATCAAGCTCTCGATAAGGCGATTGCCTCTTTGCCGAAAGTTCAAGGAGGTAATTTTTATATCTCAAATGAAACAAATAAGGCATTACAGTCGGCATCTGCTGAGGCTCGTGAGATGGGCGACGAATATGTTTCCATCGACCATATACTGCTCGGGATTTTTGATGTCTCATCGACTGCTTCCCAGATGATGAAGGATAATGGCATGAAACGTAAAGATTTGGAAGAAGTGATTCGCCAGTTACGTAAAGGCAAGAAGGTCGATAATCCTCACTCTGAGCAGAATTATGATTCTTTAAATCGTTATGCTCGTAATTTCAATGAAATGGCTTCTTCTGGAAAATTAGACCCTGTCATTGGTCGTGATGAGGAGATTAGGAGGGTGCTTCAGATTCTGTCGAGAAGGACGAAAAACAATCCTATTTTAATAGGTGAGCCTGGCGTCGGTAAGACTGCCATCGCAGAAGGTCTCGCTCAAAGAATAGTAAGTGGCGATGTGCCGGAGAATCTTCAATCCAAGAAAGTGTATTCTTTGGATATGGGAGCTCTTATCGCTGGGGCTAAATATCAGGGAGAGTTCGAGGAACGTCTTAAAAATGTGGTGAAGGAAGTGGTTGACAGCGAAGGTGAAATAATTCTTTTCATCGATGAGATACATACTCTCGTAGGCGCCGGCGCTTCTAATGGTGCAATGGACGCTGCAAATATATTGAAACCTGCCCTTGCTCGTGGCGAGTTGCAGGCTGTAGGTGCGACTACTCTCAATGAATATCAGAAATATTTTGAGAAAGACAAGGCTCTCGAACGTCGTTTTCAGATTGTTATGGTTGATGAGCCTTCAGAGGAATCGGCGATTTCAATCCTCAGAGGTCTTAAAGAAAAATACGAAAATCATCATCAGGTGAGAATCCTCGATGAGGCTATAATAGCAGCTGTTGACCTTTCAATTCGTTATATCTCAAATCGTTTCCTTCCGGATAAAGCCATCGACCTTGTTGATGAAGCGGCGTCTCGTCTAAGATTACAAATAAATTCTTTGCCTGAAGAGTTGGAAAATATTGAACGTAAGATTCGACAGTTAGAAATTGAGCGTGAGGCTATCAAACGTGAGAATGACACAAAGAAAATAGAAGAGCTTTCTAAGATGATAGCTGAACTTAACGATGAACGCTCCAAAATCAAATCTCGTTGGGAGACAGAGCGTTCTTATATCGAGAAAATTCAGAATGAGAAGAAAAATATTGAAAGGTATCGTTATGAGGCTGATGTCGCAGAACGTGATGGTAATTACGGACTTGTTGCTGAGCTTCGTTACGGTAAGATTCCTAATGCAGAGCAATCTATTGAAAGTGCTAAAGCAGAATTGAAAAGGGTTCAGGGCGACAATCCTCTTATTGATGAGGTCGTCAACGCAGAGGATATTGCTGAAATCGTGTCTCGTTGGACAGGTATTCCTGTCAATAAGATGTTGCAGAGCGAACGTGAAAAGCTCTTAAATCTTGAAAAAGAATTGCATAAGCGTGTCGTTGGTCAGGATGAGGCTATCGAGGCTGTTGCTGATGCGATACGTCGCAGCAGGGCTGGACTACAGGATGCGCGTCGCCCAATAGGTTCGTTTATATTTTTAGGAACGACAGGCGTAGGTAAGACGGAACTCGCCAAGGCTCTGGCGGAATTTTTGTTTGACGACGAGAATAATATGGTGCGTATCGATATGTCGGAGTATCAAGAACGTCATTCGGTTTCTCGTTTGATAGGAGCGCCTCCTGGTTATGTGGGCTATGATGAAAGTGGACAACTCACAGAAACAGTGCGTCGTAAGCCTTATTCGGTAGTGTTGCTCGATGAGATAGAAAAAGCACATCAGGATGTGTTTAATATTTTGCTTCAAATACTTGATGACGGACGTCTGACGGATAATAAAGGTCGTTTGGTTGACTTTAAAAACACTATTATAATTATGACGTCTAACATTGGTGCGATGGCAATACAAGAGATGATTATGCAGAACTCTGAACATGAAACTGATTTCGACGAAATGCGTAACAAAGTGATGGAAATATTGCGTCAGTTCATGAAGCCTGAGTTTTTGAATCGTATCGATGACATTATTATGTTTACTCCATTGACAAAAGAGCAGATTATCAATGTAGTTGCAATGCAGTTCCATTCTTTGAAAAAAATGTTGAAGAAAAACGACATCGACATTGAGATGACTTCAGAAGCGATGAAACATATTGCGGAGACGAGCTACGACGTTCGTTATGGAGCGCGTCCTGTGAAACGTATGATGCAACGCGAACTCATCAATGATTTGTCGAAGATGATTTTGTCAGATAAAGTCAATAAGGAAAAACCGATTATCGTTGATTACGATGGGGAAGGGATTGTGTTTGGGAATTAATGCATAATTCATAATGCATAATTGGGGCTGTCACAATGTCGCAACCCAAATATTCTTGCAGATTCGTGGATAACAAGAAATAGAAAGCCCTTAAAGTCTTAAAAACTTTGAGGGCTTTTGAGTTGTGATTATAGATTTTATAATTTGCTATTGCTTTAAAATTCAGTTGTTGGATTTGCTGCTCTCAAATAAATCATTATTTGTTTGTTGTTCTATATATTCGATACCATAATTACAACCGAGCCAAGACATTTGTGTGAGCATATAAATTGAGCCGC
The DNA here is from genome assembly GCA_045631805.1 of Bacteroidales bacterium. Taxonomy (GTDB): domain Bacteria; phylum Bacteroidota; class Bacteroidia; order Bacteroidales; family F082; genus Limimorpha. Next base: position 15,314 of record JAZQVL010000100.1, read on the forward strand.
AAGTAGTTAAACCTCCAATTACAACAAGAGGTGGCGCAAAGTCAACTAATCCAACTGCTAATAGACTTACACCAACCGACGAACCCGGTACTCCAGCTGACAAAAATGTTATATCTTTAGATGCTTTCTTCCAATCCATTGCAAAAGGAATATATTGCTTGCTATCAGGTGTTTTAGAAAGAAGGTATCCATAAGGATAGTCCGCGTTTATTTCTGCTATTCCCGTTCCTGAACTGTCTATTGTGCATATATAATCTTTTTCCGGTGTTCTTATTTCAGTTCCTGGTGAGCCATATACAGTTACTTTTATTGTTTTTGAACAAGATGAAATAAAGATTATTGAAACTAATAGGCTTGCAATGTAAAATTTGTATCTCATAATAAATAACTTTTTATTGGTAATCGTATAGTATATTTGAATTATAAATTCTCTCGTGATAATCTTCTGGGTAAAAATTTGGATTATAATAATGGTCGAAAAACAGCAAAAACCATTTTTCATTCAATGCATCTACATTTTGTGAATATATCTTTCGTAAGGCATCGTTTACTTTAAATTCTTTGTTTTCTTCTTTGACAGGTACGCTCATTAATGAATTTGCATAATAATTGGAAACTATTTTTTTATAAGTTTTCCCGCCATCTGTGGAATATGTTATACATACACCGAATTTGCAATAAGAATCGTGCGACGTAAAATCTGTTTTAATAAATTCCTTTCCGGACAATCTTTCAAAATCTCTTAAAAATCTTCTGCCGATATTAGCTATATGGAATGTTCTGCCCATAGATGTCTGCCCTTTTGGTGCTATGGATATGGATGGCTGATCTACAATGTAAGTGGCGTTTGTGACAGAAACGCCATTTGTTGAGGAACCTCCTACATTTACACCATTGAGTATTTGACCAACGGAGCCTCCCACACCTAATGCTTTGCCCAATGCACCAAGGTTTACTGAGGCTGCACTACCTTGTGTTGATATATTTGTTACAGTTTCGGTTTTGATAGTTGGGTCATAGTAAATGGTTGATGTTCCGTTAGGATCAAGATAGAATGATTGTGTCCTGTCTATTAGCATAATCTCTTCTGTAAGGTTCTTCACAAAAACATTTAAATCTCCATCATGAGAGACACTGCATACAACGAGTATTTCTGCTGTTGATGGAGTTTCAGAGATGTCGGTTCTTTCGTTTCTTATGGATTGATAAGAAACGCTAACATTAGCTACACCACATGAAGAAAGAATCAAGCAACTAATGCATACTAAAAGTAGTGGTAATTTTCGTAACATGATTTATTTCCCCTAAATACGTGTCGGGCACAACTTTTAATTACGATACAAAAGTAATGAAATAATATTTGAGGTGTTAACAATGGCTGTAATCAGATTGAATACTGTATCCAATCTGGTTACATTTGTTTGTATTCTTCAGAAAGGTCTTTAAAGAAGTCGTGTTTTAAGGCTTTGGAAATATGGAGTAGGAGGGAAATATCTAAATTTTCCTTGCGGAAGATTTTATGTATATGCGGACGAGTGCAGCAGATATCTTTAGCCAACTGTGTGGCTGTGATATTCTTTTCTCTCATTACTTGCTTTATGTGTTGTCCGATATGCATAAAAAGAGCGTGAAATTAAACCTATCGCTCACAGGGTTTCCACGCCCTTCCATCAATAAGTTATTCCACGCCAAAACAGGCGTTTCCTAACGTCTTCTTGATGGTGTTCTCTTGCGAGAGATGTTGTGGAAATTTGTGAGCAAGAATCGTTATGAAATGCTATATTATAATATGTCTAATATTTGTCTTTTGCTTAATCTATATGATGCTTTTTTGAATTTTTTAACTTTGCAAAGATACGTTTATTTAAACTATAAATAATGGTAATTTGTCAATTTTGAAAAATGTTGTTATTTGCAATGACTATACTTGCAGGAATATGTTGAATCCCTTTATCTTCTGTGTATATCACTACAGATTCACCTCGCTTGGATTTTTCCTGGAGCATACGTTTTTCAGCCAATTCTAAACCAGCATTAAGTTTTTCTACAAATTCATTCGCTTCTTTATTTGACATAGCTTTTTATTTTGTTATATGTGGTTTCTGAAAATATTTTAAAATCTATATTTTTTCCGCCTTTTGCTATAAAAGCACGAGGGTTTTTACTATTGTCATAGATAGCCCAAATATCAACTTCTTTCATGAAAATGTTAAATAGATTTATGATGCCGTTAACATATCTGCGTTGGATAATCTCAATAGGAATATTATGACCACCTTTGCTAACGCGTTCAGCAACACGTTGGATTGCTAACTCTGGAGTTTCCAGCCAGAAGAATATCAAATATACTTTGTAACCTCTATTTTGAGCTTTTTTGACTAAATTTATATATGATTTCGTAGCAAGTGTTGTTTCTATGGAGAATGTCTCATTTTTATTCAATAACTCATCTATTCTTGATAGCATTATCCTTCCAGCTTCGATAGCTGCATTTTCGGGATTGAATGGAGATAATCCTTTGGCTATTTCATCAGCGTTTACAAATTCTTTACATTGTAAAATTTCAGGGAGAACAGTATATGATGCTGTGGTTTTACCTGCTCCGTTGCAACCGCTGATGATATATAGATTTTTACTCATAATATGCAAAGATACATAATTCTCTTTACAAGAAACATTGCATAACAAAAAAAGTTTAACCTTTAAACACATAATGGTAGTGTAAATCTTTTTGTACAATTTCATAGAAAAACAAATATCAGCGAGATACACGAGATTCGTGGAGACTATAACATTACGCTAATCTGCACTAAATGACACGAAAAATATATTCGTATCATTTTAGTGCTTTTTAGTGGAATTAAAAAAGTGATTTGTGGAAACAAAAAAAATCCGCCGGAATTCGACGGATTTTCTTTTTATCAAGATTTAGAATCTCAAGCTTCTGCTTCTGTTGTTTCTTCAGCTGCTGGAGCTTCTTCTGTAGCTTCTGCGTTTTCAGCTGCTGCAGCTGCTGCTGCTTCAGCTCTTCTCTTTGCTAATTCAGCGATACGTGCTTCGTTAACTTTTGCTTCTGCTTCTAATCTTTCTTTTTGAATAGCTCTTTTTTGTTCTGCTGTAGCTTTTACTTCTTCAGCTGCTTTAGCTTCTTTTTCTTTCATCCAGTTTTGGAATTTAACTTCAGCTTGTTCTGCTGTCATAGCGCCTTTCTTAACACCAACTAATAAGTGTTTCTTTAATAAAACGCCTTTTTGTGAAAGGATAGAACGAACTGTGTCTGTTGGTTGAGCACCTTTGTTTAACCAATCCAAAGCTTTGTCAAAGTTGATGTTGATTTGAGCTGGTTGAGCTACAGGATTGTAGGTACCGATTTTTTCTGTGAAGCGACCATCACGTGGTGCGCGAGCGTCTGCAATTACAATATGATAAAATGGTTGACCTTTTTTACCATGTCTTTGTAATCTCATTTTTGCTGGCATAAAAAATAATTTTTAAATGTTAATAATAATTTAACTGTTAAACCTACCCGAGGTTTGCGGGTGCAAAAATACAAAATTTTCCTTTACGAAAAACATTATATTAAAAAATATTTTCGTAAAAAATTATATGTCTTTCAATGCTTTGCCAGACAATCTGAATGTTGTCCATTCGTCCATAGGAACGGCACCGAATGACTTGTAAAATCTGATGGACGGCTCGTTCCAATTCAAGCAGACCCATTCAAAACGTTTGCAGCCTCTTTCGTTCGCTAATCGTCCTAAATATTGGAATAATGCTTTTCCGTATCCTTTGCCTCTTTTCTCGGGAATGACGAACAGGTCTTCAAGATATAATCCTTTCTTACCCATGAAAGTTGAGAAGTTATGGAAAAACAAGGCGAATCCCACAGGAATGCTGTCTTCGCAAACGAATATGACTTCAGCCTCTTTCTTCACGAAGACAGAATCATAAATAGTTGCTTCATCACAAACAACTTCATCGAGCAGTTTCTCGTATTCAGCAATCTTTTTGATAAAATCGAAAACCAAAGACGCCTCCTCGGCTTTGGCAAAACGTATTGTCATTTCACTCATAATTAGTTAATGCTTAATTCGTCAACAAAAATCCAGGCAGGATAGCCGTAACCAGAATGTCCTTCTGGACATAAATGTGGTTCTATGACAATGTTGATGTATTGTGTTTTGACTTTTTCAAAATCAACGTTGTATGTCATTACGCCATCTTCTCTTACTGTCTCGATAGGAAATTCCTGATAATGGATTTCGCTGTAACTTTCGCCATCTTCGGAAACATAAATCTTGGCTGATTTAGGGTTGAAGATCCAGTCACCCTTGGTTAAATTGCAGTTGAATGACAAATTGCTAATCTCTTGAACTTCGCCTAAATCAATTTTCGCGTCAATATTTTCTCCGAAGAATCCAATCCAACGTCCTGTCTTGTAGTTTCTACCTCCCGACAAGCCGTCAATCAATGTGTTTGCTCCATCGAATCTGTAGTTTTCGTGTGGCTGATTCTTCAATGTGATTGGTTTCATCGAAGCTTTGCTTATATTGATTTCTGTTTTGAATTCTCTTCCTGTGCTTCTGTCTCTCTTAACGATAGCTCTTAATTCACAGCTTTCGGTCAGTTTTATAGATTCGTTGTATTTTGCTCCGTTGGTCAGTGGATCTGTTCCGTCTAAGGTGAATAATATGTCTCCATCTCCAAACTTTGACATTGTAACGTCAATGCATTTTGCTTCAACGTTTGGAACTATTTTAACATCGATGTCGAAAATATGTTTTGCGTAGTTCCATCCTTTGATGTCGTAAAGCTCAACCATTTTATATGCACGATTAAGGAAGTCGTCATAATTCTTTTGTTCAGGCATAACCCATTGTACTTCAGACAACGCATCCATTCTTGGCAATACTCTGTAAAATACAGTGTTCATGTTTTTGATGTATTCAACCCAGAGGTTGGCTTGTGGGCCTAAGATATGTTTTGCTTCTTCGTCTGTCAAACCAGAAGGTATTGGCTCGAATTCGTAAACTCTGCTTACAGGGATGTAGCCGCCGATTGCAACTGGTTCGTTGTCGGTGTTGTCGGTTTGGTAATAGTCGAAGTAGAGGTGGGAGCAAGGTGTCATGATGACGTCGTGATGTTGTTGTGCTGCTTCTTTTCCTGCATCAATGCTTCTCCAGCTCATGACTGTCACGTTTGGTCCGAGTCCTCCTTCAAGTATTTCGTCCCAGCCTATCACTTTGCGGCCGTGGTCTTCAAGGAATTTCTCCATTCTCTTCATGATATAGCTTTGCAGATATGCCTCTGCTTTGAATTTGTCGTCGTCTTTCAATCCGAGTTCTTTTATCTTGGCTTGGCATTTTGGACATTGTTCCCAACGTGTTTTAGGACATTCGTCGCCTCCGATGTGTATGTATTCTCCTGGGAAAATATCCATGACTTCTACTAAAACATCTTCAAGGAAACGCATCGCGTCTTCATTTCCTGCGCATATCACGTCCTCGGAGACTCCCCATTGACGCCATACTTCGTATGGTCCGCCTGTACATCCGAATTCAGGATATGTCGCTAATGCAGCTAACTGATGTCCTGGCAGGTCTATTTCTGGGATGATTGTTATGTGACGGTCTGCAGCATATTGCACGAGTTCTCGCAATTCTTCTTGTGTGTAGTAGCCGCCGTAGCGAATTGTGTCGAATGTCTCGCTTTTGCCGATTTTTGTTCCTGCTCTCCATGCTCCGACTTCTGTCAGCTCTGGGTATTTCTTTATCTCTATTCTCCAGCCTTGGTCGTCGGTGAGATGTAAGTGGAATTTGTTCATGTTGTGTAATGCCATGACTTCAATGTATTCCTTCACAGAATCGAGTGGGAAAATATGGCGACTTACGTCTAACATCGCGCCTCTGTAACCAAAGCGTGGGTAGTCGTAAATCTCAGCTGCTGGCATTGCTATATTTTCGTTTTCTGCATCAAAAGGAAGGCTTTTTCTCAGTGTCTGTATTGCGTAAAACGCACTTGAAGTATTACTTGCAATAATGTTTATATTGTTTTCATTAACAATGATTTTGTAAGAGTCTTTTTCTGTAAAACTATTGGCGTCAATGCTTAAATTGATTGCTCCTGTTTTAAACGAATCTGATGTCTCTACTTTTAATGAATAACCTAATATCTCGTTAAGATATTCTGATAGGAAATTGGCTTCTTTAGCAAGTTCTGACTGTGAACTTGGATATGTGATGCTCACTTTTTCAGATATGACAAATGGCTTGCCGTTGACGCTTTCAGTGATGGTTTTAGGTTGCGGAATTACATTGTAATCTGCCTTTTTTAAATTGCCTGAACATGATATTAAAGCTATTGCGATAATACCTAATGTGACGATGTTTTTGATCTTCATTTTCATATTTTATTGAACAAAATTTTAGTTTGCGAAATTAAGGATTTTGGATAATAAATTCAAGTATTTTTTTTAATTTTACAGCCAAATTTAATGTTATGAAATCACGTTTTTTATTGATTTTTTTCTCTTTGTTTGTGGTTTTTATCATGTTTTCTTGTAAGACGGATAGCAATGCCGTATATGAGAATGGTTATATATTTGAAAATCAAACGGATTATAAAACTTATTTTGTTAAGGTTGACGATGTTGATGGTGTAAAAGTTAGTGGGAGAGTGTATCTTATTGATGATAAGATGACAATGTTAGCGGAGCCTTTTGAGATGAAATATAATAGGAAGAAATACGAGGTGAGTTTTTCTGATTCGACAACTTATGTTTTGAAAATAAAAAAAGACAAGAAAGGAAGGATAGAAGGAACTTTTGCTGATTCGTCAAAAAGAAAGAAATTTGTTCTTTACCCATATAAAGTTGATGATTATCAGTTTTTTAATCTTGGAAGATATAGGGATGAGATTTTTGAGGTTGAAAGAATTTCAAATGTTAAATATGGAAACGCCAAGGGATTTTGGACATCTGTACCTGACGATACTATTGATGTCGTTAATATTGTGAAGATGGGCTTGGCTAATTCCTTGAAGAAGAAAGAATTGGATCTTGATATGGACATCTATATTCCGAAGTCTGATACTTTGGAAAAACGTCCTCTGCTGATGTTGATTCATGGCGGTGCGTTTTTTATAGGCGACAAGGCGACGGTGCCGTATCAGAAATGGTGTACGCATTTTGCGTCTTTGGGTTATGTCTGTGTTTCAATAAATTACAGAATGGGTTTTAGGGCAAACTCTAAGGCTATTCTTAGGACTGCTTATCAAGCGACACAAGATGCTCATGCAGCGATGAGATATTTGCTGGCGAAACAGGATGTTTATCGCATCGACCCTGACTATCTGTTCGTTGGTGGCGCAAGCGCAGGTAGTATTACGGCTATGAATCTCGCTTATATGCGTAACGAAAATAGACCTTCAGCTTCGTATTCTTCAATGTTCATGGATGATTTGGGCGATATTGAAACTTCAGGTAATGAATATCATAAGTCGTTTAAAATTAAAGCTGTGGCTAATATGTGGGGGTCTATGTTTGATCTGAAAATGCTTGAAAATTCTAACGCTTCTATAATTTCATTTCATGGTGATGAGGATGTGGTTCTGCCTTTTCGCTACGGCTATCCTTTCCGTGCTCTCGGAGAGTTTCAGAAAGTGTTTTTTGACAAAATGTATGGTTCTTATTATATCAACCAGAGAGCTGAAGAATTAGGAATACGCACTGAATTGCATACGTTTAATGGTCAGGGACATACTCTTCATTTGGACGAAAATCGTGCGTTGAATGATAATTTCTATACTATTCAGAATGAAATAACTGACTTCTTTTATGAAGAATTGAACCCATATCCTGTTTATATTGCTCGCGATGACTCTGACGTTCAGTTGTTTACGATTGATACCACTGATGTGAGGGTCGCCGATTGGAATGTGGTCGGTGGCATTGTGATAAATGAAGCTAAAGGTGCTGTTCGTGCGTCATGGTTTGATGATGATTCGTGTCACAAATTGCGTGTTTCTGGGTATTATAAAAATGGACTTGGTTTTGAAGATGTTTATGTAATTAAGGAGATTGGAAAGAATGAAAATTATTCACACAAGTGATTGGCACATAGGGCAGATTTTGCATCAGTTTTCGAGAGACGAAGAGCATAAGTTTTTCTTTAATCAGCTGAGGGATATTGTTTTGGAAGAGAGACCTGATGCCTTGGTGGTGTCTGGCGATATTTTTCATTCAGCGACGCCAACTGTGGTTTCACAACGTATTTATTATCATGCTTTGGTTGAGTTGTCTCGGCTTTATGATGATTTGCAGATAATAGTGGTGGCAGGCAATCATGATTCTCCTTCAAGGCTTGAGGCTCCCAAAGAACTCTGGGAGGCTTTTAATGTGACGGTGGTCGGCAGCCTTGATTTCTTCAGAGATGAGATGGAAAACGGACTTTCTTACGATGCGTCAAAAATACAGATTCCAATAAAAAGAAACGGTGAAATTGTTGGCTGGGTGCTGGCTGTTCCGTTTATTAATGCAGGGAATTATCCTTCTTTGAAAGATGATGATTCTTATTCTAATCGTGTTTTTTCTTTTTATAATAACTTAAAGAATAACTTGAAATGTAATTTGCAATATAATGAAAATCATTCTATTATTGCAATGGGTCATTTTATGCTTACAGGAGCGCTCGCGAAAAATCATGATAATATTGTCGGCGGAATAGAATCAGTGGATTCAGCGGAAATATCGTCATTGACAGATGTCGATTATTGGGCCTTTGGCCACGTTCATCATCCTCAAAATATTGGTGATAATCCGGTGATGAGATATTCTGGTTCGCCTTTTCCAATGACTTTTAATGAGGATTATCAACATTCGGTTACAGTCGTTAATATCGAAAATCACGTAGTTGATGTGAAAATAAGGGAAATAGAAGCTATGATTCCAATCCTTGATTTTCCATTTAAACCTAAGTCTTACGATGATTCTTTGACTATAGATGAAGTTATCGGAAGACTTGATGAAGTCGTTGATAAAGAACAGTATGTAAGGATTCATGCCAAATCTGAAACTTCGATATCTGATGTGCAAAACGCTAAGATTTTGGATGCGTTTAAGGATAAAAAAGCTAAATATTGTGGGGTTCAGGTTTATAAGCCTAAGAGCGAATGCGTTGAGGATGATGGTGCTATACGTTCTTTGGATGATTTTAAATCAATTTCTCCATTCGAACTTGGTTGTTCCGTATATAAAAAGAAAAATGATGTGGAAATGCCAGAGGAAATGAAATTGATGTTTAAAGAGGTTTGCGATGAAGTGATGAAGATTATTTAATGTATAGTGTAATTAGACTTAATTGATTGATTATGAGAATTGAAAAACTAATAATACAAAACCTTAATTCTATTGAAGATGCCGAAATAGTTTTTTCTGAAGGTGTCTTGGCAAAAGAACCGCTCTTTTTGATTTGCGGTGAGACTGGCTCTGGAAAATCAACGATTCTCGATGCTATAACTCTTGCTTTATATGATAAAGTGTCTCGTTATGAGAATGTTAGGAATAAAGAGAAGACAGAAAACGGAATCACTACCAAAGATGCTTACAATATTCTGCGAAAAGGTAAATATGATTGTAAAGCGGAAATACATTTTTCTGTCGAATCTGAATATTATGTGGCAACATGGGCTGTTCATAAAACAAAATCAAATACTTACGTTAAAACGAATCGTCGAAAATTAGAGCTTGTTAAAGATGGTTTGAGAGTTGAGATTTGTAATAATGTAAATGACGTAAATGATAAGATAGTCGAATTGGTTGGGCTTACTTACGATCAGTTTGTGCGTTCGGTGATGCTGGCTCAGGGCGAATTTAATACGTTTCTTGTTTCGGAAAAAAACAGACAGTCTGAAATTCTGGAAATGTTGACAGGAACAGAGGTTTATTCGCAAATAGCAGAACGAATTAAGTTGAGAAAAAACGAAGCTTTACAAAAGAAAAAAGATATAGAATCTATATATAATAGATTGAAAGATAATATTTTGCCTGATGACGCACTTGCTTTGTTGGAAAATCAGAAAGTTGAAATAGAAATTAATAATGCGAAAAATGACGAACTGTCAAGGCAGATAGATAATTCTTTAAATTGGATTAAGAAAAACAAGAGTCTTAAAGATGATTGTGATAATGCTAAGTCGTTGTATGATAGTGTTTTGTTACAAATAGATTCGCCGGAATATAAAGAAAACAAGTCGATTGTCGATGATTATTTTTCTACGGCCAATGTAAGGGGAAAGTTGATGGAGATGCGACGTCTTGAATCTGAATTGCTTAAAATTGACGAACAGTTTAACGAGGATGCGCAATTGATTTCCAAACTTAAATTTTCATTGCAGTCGGTGAGGAATAAAGAACGTCAGCTTGATGTTTTGATTTCTGAAACTAAGTTGTGGATAGAAGAAAATAAAGGGAAAGAGCCTGTTTGTCAAAATGTTAACCTGATTGTTGGTTCATTGGAAGAAATGTCACGACTGTTAACTCACAAAAAACAAAATGAACTCGAATTAAAGCGTGGTGAAACTGAAAAAAATGAGCTGGAAAGACAATTAAAGGAGTTTTATGATTCAATAGAAGTAGTTAAAAAAACTAAGGCGGAACTTGATGACAAACTCGATTCCTTGCTCGGAAAATTCAATTCTGAAGAGAATGATAAGCTGATAGAAGGGTATAAAACAATTACTGAAAATAAGCAAAAATCAATCGGAAGAATTTCTAAATTAAACGCTATCAGAGCGGTCTTAGAACAATATTTGATATTGACTGAAAATATTAAAAACGAGAAAGTTATATATGATAATTTAAAGTTATCGTTTAATCTAAAAGTTGAAGCTTTGAATCTTGCGAAATGCAATTTTGAGAGGAATGATTTTGAGTTTCAAAAGCAGAAAAACATGCTTGAAGAATGGGCTAAGTCTTATAGGAATAAGTTGCAGGATGGCGAGCCTTGTCCGGTATGTGGAAGCAGAGAGCATTTTTATAAGGACGAGAATGTGGTGAATTCTTTGTTCGCTACTCTTGAAAATGAGTGGATGCGACTAAAAAATATTTATGAAAATACCAAAAATGAACTTAATAAAATAGAATCGGAGCTTAATGTTGAAAGCAGAAATATTGTTTCCGATGAAAAAAGATTGAATGAATTGTTGAAAGAACTAAATAAATTATGTAATGACAAACCAATCTTTGACTTGGAAAGGATAGACGATAGTATTAATAAACATAATGAGTTGATTTTGCGTTGCGATAAGGAAATTGAGGTAGTCAACTTGAAATTGAAGGAGATAGCTTCTGTTAGAGATGAGATTGATAAAGCGCAAAATAATAAAAAAGCAATAGAGGAGAAAATACATAATCTTGAGCGTCAGTGTGTTGTGAAGCAAAATAAAATGCAGGAGATAGAACTTCTATTAACAGCTGTCAAAACAAACATTGAAAATGCTCAAAATAAATATCATGAAAATAAAGTCGTTGTTAATGAATATCTTAATGTAGATGATTGGGAAAATCGTTGGAGCTTGGACTCATTAAAATTTATTAATAATATTAAAGAATTGGCAAAGGAATGGAGTTATAAGCAGGAGTTTTTGAAAGATATTGCTAATCAAAAAAGTACGATACAAAATCTTATAAAACAAAGTGAGAATTATTTTGAGAAGATATTTGATATTATTCCAGAATGGAGCGCTCTTGGTTTAACGAAGTCGTTTGTTGAAGAAGATAAATTAACGCCTTATCTTTCAGCTGTTTATGAAATAAATAAGGATAGGATTTCCAAAAAAGAAAATTTTGAAAAAGAAAGACTTGTTCTCGAAAATGAAGTTGTTGGCTTCATAAGTGAAAATGATAACATAAATATTGAGAGGTTGGAGTTTCTTAATAAAATAACTGATATTCAGATATATAGTCATAAAAATAAGACTTTGGATGAAAAACTTATAGAGTCTAAAAAAGCCCTGACGATTAAAAATGAGGATTTCCTTTTGCATCAAAAAGATGAGGATAAACCTGCTGATAATGTTTCTTTTGAAGAATTGAATGATAGCAAGTCTTTGTTGTTGGAAGAAAAGAAAAAGAATGAAGAATTGCTTTCCGAGATAAAGAGCAAGTTGTTGTTGAATAAGCGGAATCGTTCGGAATCAGAGAGTTGCAGGTGTGAGTATGAAAGCATCGCAGAGAAATGTCATCTTTGGGAGCAGTTGGCGAAAGCTATAGGAGCAACGGATAAAGATAATTTTAGAGATGTGGCTCAAGCATATACGATGGGTATTTTGCTCGACAGGGCGAATTATTATATGCGGCAGTTGAGTTCTCGTTATTTGCTTGCTAATTACCCTGATTCTCTTGCAATTATGGTTCAGGATATGGAGATGGGAGGTGAAATGAGAACGGCGAGCTCCTTGTCTGGAGGTGAGACTTTCCTCGTTTCCTTGGCTCTGGCATTGGGTCTTACATCGCTTAATGACAAACATTTCAATTTAGATATGCTTTTTATTGATGAAGGTTTTGGAACGCTTGATTCTCAGTCGCTTGATATGGTTATGAACACCTTGGAGAATCTGCATAGTCTTGGAAGAAGAGTTGGCATTATTTCTCATGTTGATGCATTAAAAGAACGAATACCAGCTCAGATTCAATTGATTAGAGAAGGAAAATCAGCGAGCCGTGTACAGGTTGTTAGGAATTAGGAATTAAATTATGCATTATGAATTAATTATGAGTTTGCTTTTTTTTACAATTGGTTTAATCATTGGTGCTCTTTTGGTTGGTTTTGTATTGAAATCTAAAAACAGCAGTTTGCGGACGCAGATTGATATGATGAAAGAGCAAGAGCTTAAAAATGAAGAGCTTAGAAATAAACAGTTTGAATCTCAGATAAATACGTTGAAGTCGGAATTGCAGAGTGCGACGGAAAAACTCCTGCATCAAAGGGAGGAGTCTTTGGTTAAAGCTAATAATATTCAATTAGATGCGGTCTTGAATCCTTTGAAAAATGAGATTGAGGGAATGAAGAAGTCTATGACTGATAACTTAAAGACTAATTCGGAAAATAAAGCGAGTTTGGAAAAGGCTATTGAGGAGTTGATGAAACGTACGCAAGATATTGGCAATGACGCAAATAATTTGGCGAAAGCTCTTAAAAACGAATCAAAGACACAAGGTAATTGGGGAGAACTTATACTTGAAAATATTCTGGAAAAATCGGGCTTGACAGAAGGTGATCATTATGAAAAGCAGACAACTTTGAAGGATTCAAGAGGTAATATGGTTTTTCATGATGAAACTGGCTCCAGACTTATCCCTGACGTTGTGGTGCATTATCCTGATAATAAAGATGTTGTCATCGATTCCAAAGTGTCGTTGACAGCTTTTGTTGATTATTGTAATGCCTCTGATGATAAAGAAAAAGCGATTGCTTTGAAGCGTCATTTGCAAAGTATGAAGGCTCATTGTAAGGAATTGCAGAGGAAAAACTATTCTTCATATATCAAATCTCCTCGTGTGAGCCTTGATTATGTCGTGATGTTTGTGCCAAACGAATCGGCGATGCAACTTGCTTTGTATGAGGATAATACATTATGGCGTGAGGCTTTTGAAAATGGTGTTTTCATTACGAGTGAACAGAATCTTTTGGCTCTTCTGAGAATGATACAGCTTGCATGGTCGCAGGTGAAACAGGCGAGAAACCAACAGGAAATATTTGATGAGGTGAATAAGTTGCTGGATAGAGTGGGCGATTTTATGAAGAGATACGAGGATTTAGGTAAGAAAATAGAAAGTCTTCAGGGAAGCTATGACGATACTAAGAAAAAATTATATTCTGGAAATCAAAGCGTTGTGAAGGCTGCGGAAAAACTCGTTGATATGGGAGGAAAGAGTGATAAATTAATTAGGTGTTAGGAGTTGACATAATGTACTTTCTTTTTAAGGGATTTTTATAAATTGCTTTGCAAAAGTTTTAATTGTTATTGTAAAAAAAAATTATTTAAACGGGGAATTTATAGAGGTCTTCTTATATAAATATCTTATATTTGCATTCCTGAAGTTTTAGATGTAAATAAAACAAATCTATTGGTTTTTAATTGTTTGTAAACAGAGCTGTATAAAATTTTATGAAAAGAATAGTATCTTTGTTCTCATTATTATTGATATTCGTGTCAATATTAAATTTTAATTCCTGTAAACCAGATCCTGCTGAGGAACTTGGTTCTATTTATGGTGTCGTTACTGACAAAGCTACAGGCGAGCCGGTGAAGAATGCAAACGTGCAGCTGCGTCCTTCGGGAGAGACAACCCTGACAGGAAATGACGGCCGTTATGAGTTTTTGGAATTGAAGGATGGAAACTATTCTATAGTTGTTTCAAAAACAGAATATACTGATTTGGTTGACGATTATGTTATTACTATTGAAGGAAGCAAGTCAATACGCCGTGACGTCCAGATTGAGAAAATTCCAGCATTGTTGAAAATCCTCGATTCTAACGGCAACGAAATAGAAGTGCTCGACTTCGGCAGCATGCAGGATGATAACACTCGTTTGTTTAATATATTCAACAACAGTACGTTGACATTGGAATACGAGTTATATGAAACAGCTTCGTGGGTTACAAAACTGAGTTCTGAGAGTGGTACAATGAGTCCAGGTGCAACAGAAACAATTGTTGTTACTATTGATAGAACAAAACTCTCGATGGGTGATAATAAGACGTCTCTTGTTGTGTATACTAACAACGGTGGTAAGCAGTTGACACTCAAGGCGAACAAACCTGGTGATATTTCTACTAAAGAAGCGAAAAACATAAAAACAAACTCTGCTACATTATTCGCTTCTATCAATAAACAAATGAATTTTTCTGAAAAAGGTTTCTACTATGGAACGGATTATAATGTTTCAAGCAAGAAGTCGGTTTCTGGAACGGATGTAGGAGAGTTTTCATGTAATCTTACAAGTCTTAAAGAAGGAACGACTTATTATTTTAAGGCGTATATGATAGTTAACGGTGAGACAGTCTTTGGAGAGCTTAGAAGTTTCAAGACAAATATTAATACATATAAACCAACTGTAACAACTGATTTTGTTTCTAATATTACAGAGACTTCGGCGGTTTGTGGCGGAAATGTTACTTCTGAAGGAGGTGTTACTGTTACTGCAAAAGGTGTTTGCTGGAGTACGTCACCTAATCCTACTGTAGATGACAACAAAACTGTAGATGGAACAGGAAATGGAATGTTTACCTCTAATATCGTTGGCTTAACGAGTGATAAGCAATATTATGTTAGAGCGTATGCGACTAATAGTAATGGAACAAGTTACGGTGCTGATAGAAGTTTTACTACAAATTCGGATGTGCCAAATAACAACGGTCATGAATATGTTGACCTTGGTTTGAGCGTTAAATGGGCGACATGTAATGTTGGAGCAAACAAACCAGAAGATTACGGTGACTACTATGCTTGGGGAGAGATATATACGAAAGATGTTTATGATGCAGAAACGTGTGATACGGATTATACCTTTTTTGGTGAAGATATTTCTGGCAATGAAGATTATGATGTGGCAGCGTATAAATGGGGCGGAGGCTGGAGGATGCCGACAAAAGCAGAGATAAAAGAGCTTAAAAGTAAGTGTGATTGGAAATGGACGACCCAAAATGGGGTTAATGGGTACAAGGTGACATCGAAAAATGGCAATCATATCTTTCTTCCAGCTGCAGGCTATCGCCATGGTGATTCGTATATCGATGTTGGTGGTTATGGAAACTATTGGTGTTCAACGCCTATTAGTGGTATTTCTCATAAATCGTATGGATTGTTTTTTAGTGTTATAGAAGTGGATATATTGTATTATTACCGTGAATACGGTAGAAGCGTGCGTCCAGTGATTGATTGAAATTGTGTGTAGTGGAGTTATTGAAATATAAAAAAATATGAAAAGAATAGTATCTTTATTCTCATTATTATTGATATTCGTGTCAATATTAAATTTTAATTCATGTAAACCAGATCCTGCTGAGGAACTTGGTTCTATTTATGGTGTCGTTACTGACAAAGCTACAGGCGAGCCGGTGAAGAATGCAAACGTGCAGCTACGTCCTTCGGGAGAGACGACCCTGACTGGAAATGACGGTCGTTACGAATTTCTTGACTTGAAAAACGGTGATTATTCTATAGTTGTTTCGAAAACAGAATATACTGATTTGGTTGACGATTATGTTATTACTATTGAAGGAAGTAAAGCAATACGTCGCGACGTTCAGATAGAGAAAGTTCCAGGTAAGTTGAAAATCCTCGATTCTAATGGCAATGAAATAGGAGTTTTGGATTTCGGCAGCATGCAAGATGATAATGTTCGTTTGTTTAATATATTCAACAACAGTACG
>JAZQVL010000101.1:0-53887 GCA_045631805.1 Bacteroidales bacterium
GAGCATCTCAGAGGTGACAAAGTTCTTGTTTTCAAAAAGAAAAGAAGAAAAGGTTATCAAACATTAAATGGTCATCGTCAAGAATTGACAAAGATCAGCATTGAAAATATTACTGAATAACAAACCCGAAAAAATTTATTAATTATGGCACATAAAAAAGGTGTTGGTAGTTCATCAAACGGTCGTGAATCCCAAAGTAAACGTTTGGGCGTAAAGGTTTTCGGTGGTCAAGCTGTTATCGCTGGTAACATTATCGTCCGTCAACGTGGTACAAAACATAATCCAGGTGAAAACGTAGGTTGCGGTAAAGATCATACTCTCTACGCACTCACAGACGGTATCGTTGAATTCCGTAGAAGAAGAGACGATCGTTCATACGTTTCAGTTATCCCAGTTGAAGCTGAAATCGCAGAATAATCGTTCGTAAATAAAACGAGACAGAAAAAAATCCCGATTGAATTTCAATCGGGATTTTTTTTATCTTTGCACTAAAATAAATTTTACCATGTTAGTAGTTTCTTACATAAGAGAACATAAAGAAGAAGTTATCAAACGCTTGAGTATAAAGAATTTTACTCGCTTTGAATTATTAGATGAAGTATTACAACTCGATGATGAACGTCGCGCAGTGCAACAGGAAAACGACGAGGCTCTCGCTGAAGCTAACAGCCTTGCAAAACAAATAGGCGACCTTTATAAACAAGGCAAAGCCGACGAAGCAAACGAGCTCAAAAAAAGAAATGCAGAGCTTAAAGAGAAAACTAAAGTGCTCGCAGAACGCGCTGAAGAAATCAAGACTCAGCTTCAAAATAAACTCGTCGAGATTCCTAATACTCCAAACCTCGAAGTTCCATGCGGCAAAACAGCAGCCGACAACTTGATAGTAAATCAAGAAGGTGAAATGCCAAAACTTTATGAAGGCGCTGTCCCTCACTGGGATTTGCTCAATAAATATCAACTCGCCGACTTCGAACTCGGTAATAAAGTGACTGGTGCTGGCTTCCCATTCTATAAAGGTGCTGGCGCTCGCCTCCAACGAGCTCTCATCAATTTCTTCCTCGATGAAGCAATAGCAGCAGGTTACTACGAAATACAACCTCCAATCCTCGTCAACGAAGCTTCAGCTTACGCAACAGGTCAACTTCCTGATAAAGAAGCTCAAATGTATGCTGTGCCTTTAGATAATATGTATCTTATCCCAACAGCAGAGGTGCCTGTGACAAACATCTTCCGCGATAAGATTGTCCAAGAAAATCAACTTCCTTTGAGAAACGTGGCTTACTCTAACTGCTTCCGCCGTGAAGCTGGCTCATGGGGCAAGACAGTGCGCGGTCTCAACAGATTACACCAATTTGATAAGGTCGAAATCGTTGAGATAGCTCATCCAGACACATCATACGAAAGATTGGAAGCTATGAAAGAACACGTCGCTAACCTTCTCCGCAAACTCGAACTTCCATTCAGAGTGTTGCGTCTCTGTGGCGGCGACATGAGCTTCACATCAGCAATGACTTACGACTATGAAGTATGGTCAGCAGCTCAAGAATTATGGCTTGAAGTAAGTTCAGTTTCTAACTTCGAGACATTCCAGGCAAACAGAATGAAACTTCGCTTCAAAGATAAAGATGGCAACATCCGTCTTGTTCATACATTGAATGGTAGCGCACTCGCATTGCCACGTATCGTTGCTGCATTGTTGGAAAATAACCAGTGCGAAGAAGGAATCAGAGTTCCTAAAGCACTCCAAAAATATACTGGCTTTGAAATTATTAAGTAAATTAAGCATAATATTGATATTGTTTTCATTGATGGCTTGTACAGAGCCATCAATGAAACGTATTAATGCGTTGTCAAAACAACTCGATAGAATCGAGAAAAAACAAACAGAGACTGAAAATGCATTCGATAGACTTGTTGAGGAATGTGCTCAGTTCGATAGTTTCCTAAGAGAAAACAATAATCCTAAACCAGAAATGCAACTTCTTCGCGCTTATCTTCAACAATATGAAGATGAACGTGTTGCGATAGAAGAAGGAATAAAATATTCATATTCTCAGATTAAAGACCTTAAAGATGATTTCGCTGATGGCCTTTATGATGAAACTCAAAGAGATGAATATCTTAGTTCTGAAGAAAAAGCAGTGAAAACCTTGGAAGCTAAATTGGATTATTTCATTGACCGCTTCGAGAAACAAAGAGAATATATTAAAACTGTTGAAAAACAATAAACTACGATGAGAAATGTTCTGAGGTTGTTTTTCATTATGTCGTTGTTGATGTTGTCGGCAAAGCCTGTTTTTTCACAGGTGCCTCTGCCTCCATCAAGGGGCTCTAACCAATCTCAGAGAGCTCAATCGCAACGTCAGGTGGATGAGCAGCTCGCACGTAGTTTCTATAATAATAAAGAGTACCAAAAAGCCGCTGATTTATACTTACAGCTTTATAATAGTTACAACAACTATCATTATTTTTCTCAATATGTTGAATGTCTGCTTTTTATAGAAAAATATGACGAAGCAGAGAAATGTCTTAAATCGTTCATAAAGAAAGATAACACGACAAATAAATGGAAGTCGCAGATTTCATTGGCTTTCGTTTATATTAAAAATAATGAAACCGAAAAAGCGGATAAATATCTCAAGAAATTAATTGGTGATTTGCCAGAAGATAAGAATGTTTTTATTCAGGTGGCTAACACTATGCGCTCTCGTGACCTTGATGAATACGCAATCATGTTGTATGATAGAGGCTCTGAGTTGAAATCTATTGATTATAAGTTCTATATGGAAAAAGCTCTCGCATATAATTCTATGATGAATTTTGAAAAGTCAATAGAGAATTATCTTCTTCATCTTGAAATGGAACCAGATGATTATGAGCTTATCAAATCACGTTTTTCTTTTATGATGCGATATGATATTGACGGTTCTGTCGTTGATGAAATGCGTATCGCTTTTCTTAAAAAAAGCCAGAATAATCCGGAAAACGTGATGTTCGCAGAATTGCTCGTGTGGTTCTCTCTTCAGATGAAGGATTATGAAATAGCACTTACTCAGGAAATTGCGTTGGATAGACGCTTCGATGACAGAGAATTTGATATTATTTATCTCGCAAGAATAGCCCGTGATAATGAACAGTACGACATCGCGATAAATGCTTACGAATATCTTGTGAAGAAATCAAATGAAGGCGCATATTATACGGAAGCAGTGGTTGGTCTTACTGAAGTTCAATACGTTAAATCGCTTGATGAAATATCTGACAGAGAGTTTTATTCTGCTTTTGAAAAACGTATAGAAGCTGAATATAACGAACTATCAATTTCAGACAAGACCATACCTATATTAATTATTAGGTCAGAAATTCTGACTTTCAAACTTGATGAAACTGACAAAGCGATAGATTTGTTGAATGATGTTTTGGAGTATAATCTATCGAAGTATAACAAAGCCAAAGTTAAAATGACACTCGCCGATGTATATTTATATAAAGGTGAGATGTGGGAAGCGACATTGCTTTACAGTCAGGTGGACAAATCGATGAAGGAGGAGCCTATCGGTCACGAGGCTCGTTTTAAAAATGCGCAGCTTCGTTATTATATGGGAGAGTTTGACTGGTCGTTGGCTGTTTTAAATATCTTGAAATCAGCCACATCAAAACTTATTGCAAACGACGCCATGACATTGTCGCTTCTTATAACAGATAATTTGGAATACGATACTATCGCTTTGCAACGTCTTGCAAAAGCTGATTATTATATTTATCAGAAACGCTACGAACTCGCAAATCAAATGCTTGACTCGGTGAATGTTTATAATCCTAATGAGGTGAGCATGCCATATCTTTTAAGTCGTAAGGCTTATATAGCAATGGAAAATAAGGATTATGAACTTGCCGATAGTCTGTATAAACGTGTCTATCAAGGTTATGCCGATAGTTATATTGCAGACAAGGCGCTTTTGGAAAATGCGATTTTATTGGAAAGGTATCTGAACAGAAAAGAAGAAGCGATGGAGTGTTATGCCAAACTCATCGATGAATATACAGCGAGTGTTTATGTGGCTCAAGCGCGTAATGCTTATAGAAGAATTAGGAATTAGAATGTAGAGATGTGTCAATGTTTCCTGCATATAAACAAACATTGATGCGTCTTTTATAAAATTTAATAGAATATGGAACAGAATCAATATAATAACTTGGTCAGACCTAAGAAGGCTTTAGGTCAGCATTTTCTCATCGATTTGAATATAGCAAGAAAAATAGTCGATTCTATGTCAAACGATGTTAATGTTATTGTGGAAGTAGGTGCTGGTATGGGCGTGCTTACTCAATATCTCATTCAGGACAATTTGGAGAAACTTCGTGTTGTAGAGATTGATACTGAATCTATTGAATATTTGAAAAATGTCTATCCTCAACTTGGCGACAATCTCATTCATGGTGATTTTTTGAAGACAGATTTAAGCAAGTTCGCAACAGAGAAAGTCGGTGTTATTGGCAATTTTCCGTATAATATCAGCAGTCAGATCTTTTTTCAGGTGTTGAAATATCGTAACCAAGTTGACGAAGTTGTCGGTATGATACAGAAGGAAGTAGCTGAGCGTATCGCCGCTGGTCCAGGAAGCAAGACTTACGGAATCTTGAGTGTGTTGCTTCAGGCTTGGTATGATATTGAATATCTGTTCACTGTGCATGAAAATGTCTTCAACCCACCTCCAAAAGTGAAGTCGGCTGTCATCAGAATGAAACGTAATAACGTAAATCAATTGGATTGTGACGAAAAGACTTTCTTTATGGTTGTAAAACAATCATTTAACCAAAGAAGAAAGACATTGCGAAACTCCTTGAGAAGCATGATACCTCAAGAAATTATTGCTAATGAGATTTTCAACAAACGTCCGGAACAGCTCTCAGTTCAAGAGTTTATTGAGTTGACGAAGATGTTGGAGAAAAAAGATTGATTTTTATTCTTTTTGATGTCATAGTTTATTTATACATTTGTGGGATAAAAAATAAGATTTATAAAGTATTAATAATTTAAATTTAAAGGTATGAAAAAGTTAAAATTATTTAGTTTATTGCTTTTAATGGCAACATCTGTACTTTTCGTAAGTTGTGACGGAAATGATGGTGGTGATACTAATAATTCATCAGATCTTAAAAAAGTTGTGTTAAATTGTTTAGTAGAACCAAGTCTTGACGTGGAAGATTTTTATGATATTGTAGTAAATTATGGTTCTGATGAAGGAATTTATGATACTGTTTCTTCTACTTGGTCTTTATCAGATTTCGAATATGGAGAAAGCGTAGATATACCTGACTCAATATTTGTCAAGGCAATAATGACTCCAAAAGAAGAACTCCCAACAATTGACCTTGAAAAGAAGTATAATTTTACTGTAAATTATAGCATAAGAATACAAGGCTATAGCTATGATGACAAAATGGTAATCTATGAGAATAAAGCATTTACTAATCCAGATATAATTAATATGACAGGTAATAAGGTTCAAGAGTTTTTGGATAAAGGTGAACGAGTCATTGTTGATTATAAATTTGTTATCAAAAAATAATTTGGTGTAATATAACTAAAAAATACTGCTATAAGTGATTTCTTGTGGCAGTATTTTTTTTGTATGAAATAAAATCCTCATCTCGCATTAAGCGAAACGTCCTGCATTTTCTTGATGGATTTGTTAGCGGTGAAGAAGGCCGCTACGCTTCCTATTATCGTTATTGTAATGAAAACTAAAACGACATCGGCGAATTGAAGCGCTACAGGATAAGCGTCGATGATGTAGTTGCCGTCGCCGTTGCCAAGTCTTATTATTCCGAAATGCTGCTGTATCAAGACAGCTACTATTCCTAACAATAATCCTAATATTCCGCCAACGACAGAGATAAGAAGACCTTCGTTGATAAATATTTTCTTGATTAATATTTTGTCAGCTCCAATGGCTTTGAGCAAGGAAATATCTTTTCTCTTGTCGATTATTAACATGCTCAATGTTCCTATCACATTGAATGTCGCCATTATCAAGATGAATGTAAGTATGAGATAAACAGCCATTTTCTCAGCTTTCATCATCTTGTATAAAGTCTCTTGCTGCTCATATTGGTCATGTATTTTATAACCATCACCAAGAATATTCTTTATCTCTTTCTTGATTTTTTCTAACTGTCTTTTGTCATTTGTCTTTTGCCATTTGTCATTTATAAAGACTTCAATATCAGTAACGAGGCTCTCGTATTCCATAAGATTACTGAGCCAGTTTAGAGGCGCTAATACCAAACGTTCGTCAACTTCTTGTTGTGTGGAGAATACTTTTGTAACAATAAGTTTTGAGCTGTTGAAACTGTTTTCAAGATTGAAAGAAGAAGCGTTTCCTCTTTTAGGAACATAAACCTGGATAGTGGAATAAGGCTTGTAAACATTGATTCCCAAGAAGTAAGCCATTCCAGCGCCAGGAATTCCGTAATTGATATTGTTGTAATTTATATCGAAAGTGGTGTCGTTTAAGATGGTTCCTCTCACTCGAGCAATTTTGTTGTAGTCGTTTGGAACGCCTTTCACTTGTCCGATTTGTTGTTTGTTGGAATTTTTGAAAAGCACGTCTTCTGTTATGGTAGGGAAGACGTAATCGACGCCATCAATCTCTTTAAGCTTATCTAATGGGAAGTTGTTGAGGTTGATTGTCTTTCCTTTCACTGCGCTGATGTTGAGGTCGGGAGAGAACTGGTGAATCATATCAGAAATCACCACGTTGAAACCGTTAAATACCGACAACACGAAAATCATGGCGAAAGTGGCGACACATACACTTATTATTGAAATCCATGTGACTATGTTAATAAGATTGTGACTTTTCTTCGCTAAAAGATAACGTTGCGCTATGAATGAAGGGAGATTCAATTGACAATTAACAATTAACAATTAACATTAAATTGGCTAAGGTCTAAAGGCAAAAGTCTAAAGAGTTAGTTCCTTGTCTTTAGCCATTAGTCTTTAAGAAGATGATCTATGTTTTCGATATAATCTAAAGAATCGTCTTCAAAGAATTGAAGTTCTGGGATTATTCTGAGCTGATGTCTGACGCGGTCGCCCAACATTTTGCGGATGCCTTTTGAAATTCCGTTGACTTCTTCAACGACTTTTTTCTTGTCTTCCATCTTAGGTCCGAAGATGCTGAGATATACTCGTGCGTATGACATATCGGTTGTTACATTGACTTTAGTGACTGAAATCATCACGTTGCTTTTAGCTTTGATTTCTCTTTGAAAAATCTCGCTTAGTTCCTTCATGAGGAGCTTTGATATTTTTTGTTGTCTCTTAGTTTCCATACTGCAAAGGTAATGATTTTTTTTGTTTAAGGTTTAAGGTTTAAAGTTTAAAGAAAAAATTATTTTTCTTGGCGATAAAATGTCCAAGTGTCTGTATTTCCGTTGGAATAAGTGTAGTTCCACATCAATTTTTCTTGTGTGAGTTCGGCAAGATGGAATTTTGTTTCTTTTGCAATGCCGCTGCTAACATTATTGATGATTTTCTGAGCCAGTTCGGCTGATTTTTCTTCATCGAAGTTGACAGTGATGTTTTCCAATAATTCCATTCTGAAGCTTTCTTCGATGCCGGAGAAGTAAAAGTCTTCATTTTCAACATGCCATCTGCTTGGACTGACGTAGTTGAAAATCCATGTTGCCTCGCCGCCGTCGTTGAGTTTTACTTTATAAACCTGACGAGCCGAGTCGAGAGCGCATCCGTTGTCGTAAAAATCCATGGTGCCGGTCTCGTGAACGTCGATATTTCCTTCTTTGATGTCATAATTCCATCCATGCTGATAAACGTAATGACCTTCCACTTTAGGTCTGCAGCATGATGATAATAAGCCAATTGCCAATAAAATAAATAGAGTTTTTTTCATATTGTTTATTCCTTATTTTGAGAATCCATTATTATTGTAACCGGTCCGTCGTTGATGAGGGCCACTTTCATGTCGGCGCCGAATTGACCGCAATGAACTGGACGTCCTGAAATTTCGGCAAGACGTTTTAAGAATGTCTCGTACAAAGGAATTGCTTTTTCTGGGCGAGCGGCTCTGATGAAACTTGGGCGGTTTCCTTTTTTCGTCATGGCGTGAAGAGTGAATTGGCTAACAACGAGAAATGAACCTTCTATCTGATTGATGTCTAAGTTCATGGCGTCGTTCTCGTCGGAGAAGATACGAAGTTTTGACAATTTGTTACAAAGCCAATCGACGTCTTCTTCGGTGTCGGCGTCTTCAATGCCGAGAAGAATCATCATTCCTTTTTCTATTTTCGATATCATTTCTCCGGCGATAGTTACTGATGCTTCGGAGACTCTTTGTATTACTATTCTCATTTTAAATTTTGTTTACTTTCCAATAACCAGTTTTATTTGAACCAATACGTTCGATAATTCCTTCCGATTTTAATTTAGAAAGATGTTTTTCAACAGCTTTTGCGGTGATGCCAATTTGCGATGCTAAAGCTGAAGCGTTTAATGATCCGTCTTCTTCAAGCAAAGAAATGATAATGTCTCTGCTTTTTATTTTTTCTTTGGCAGTGATTTTTGAGGAGTTTTCAGTCTCGTCAATAGAATATAAGTAGTTTTCAATTTCTTTGTTCAGATTTTTTATCATAGTCTTGGTCATGAACTCTCTGAAAATATTTAGGTCTTCATTTTCTCGAGTTGCGACTAATGCTTTTATGTATTCTTCTTTATCTTCTTTTAAAATCTTTGTAGGTATAAGTCCGAATTCGAATTGTAACATGTTCATTATCAAACGGGCCATACGTCCATTGCCGTCGGCCCATGGATGAATTGTCACCAAGTTGTAATGTGCGTCGAAACTTATTTCGTACAATTTAGCAATTGATTTAGATGAAAAGTTTTGACGTTCAATATTTACTTGTTTACAAAACTCTTCTAATTTGATAGGCACTTTGATGAAATTCATATACGATTTACCCCCAATACCAGCCGTGACGTTAAGCAATCGCAATTCGCCTTTGGAAGACGAAAAATCACCTAATATGGTCTTGTATTCTTTTCCAGTATTTTTCATCACTAAAGCAGAAAGCATGATTAGAACATCAATGTTCAATGGCGTATGATTTCTGATTATTTCAAAAGATTTTTCGTATGCGACTTTCAAGTCGAGGTTCATGTTTTGTTCTTCGATGCTTTTTCCATGCAGACTCACGCCATCGTCAAACATAATCATATTTTCCAACTCTGTGATTGTTGATCCTTCAATGGCGGTTGAATGAGTTATCAGAGAATATAGATAGAATTTTTCATAATCAATCTGATTTTCTATACCTAACTCTCGATAACGCATTATAATATTTTCAAGCTGATCAGTCATATTATCATGTTTCTGCAAAAATAACATTTTATTCCCTACTTTTTCTTTTTTATTCCCTACTTTTTTTGATTTTATTCCCTACCTTTCGAATTGAAAATTGAAAATTTCTCACAAAGGCGCAAAGTATCGCAAAGTGATTCTCAGCGTTGCTCAGCGTCTTTGCGAGAAGTAAAATCACTTCGGATAGTTCAGTGACCTTGCTCTATGCTTGCGACTCAGAGTTGGCAACCCCTTTGCGTTAGGGATTGGAGCGGCATCCTTTTGGAGGCGGAGGCTGGAGATGGAGACGGAGGCTGGAGACGGAAAAAGATATAGCGGAAAGCCCGACGGCGGAGCCGGAACGCCCAGATAAAGTCTATAAGTCTATAAGTCAACAAGACTACAAGCAAGAGCGCTGCTATTATGAAGTGCTCTTTTTTTTAGTAATGGAGTTCAATTCCTCAATTCCATAAAAAAAACTTGTTGTCTTGTAGACTTGTAGACTTGTAGACTTGTTGTCTTTTTTATTATCTTTGCCAAATTATAAAGGCGGTGAGATTAGCCGTTTTGAAAATAACAGAAAAATGAGATTATTTTATAGAAAGTATGGAGATCCGAAGAACAAGCCGATAGTGGTCATTTTTGGATTGTTGGGTGTTTCGGAAAACTGGGATTTTTTTGGAAAACGATTTGCAGAACTCGGTTATTATGTGTTGGTTCCAGATGTTAGAAATCATGGACAGTCGCCACATTCCGATGTTTTTAACTACGACGTTTTAGCAGGAGATATAAAACAGATGATAGATGAAGAAAACATTACAAAATGTTATCTTCTCGGTCACAGCATGGGCGGCAAGATAGCGATGCGATTAGCGTTCGACTATCCTGAGATGGTAGAGAAATTAGAAATCTTGGACATCAGTCCTCGCGCTTTCGATCATCCGATGGAACATGTAGGTTTCATCGAAGCCATGTCGAAAATAGATTTAAGCAAAGCAGAACATCGCTCTGATGTTGAAGCAGAACTTGCTAAACAAAATTATGAGAAACGACTCCTTCTCTTCTTGCTTAAGAACTTGTCATACAGCCACGAAAATGGTTTCAGATGGAAACCTTATCTCGATGGCATAGCCAAAAATCTTCCAGAGATAGGCAAGGGATTCAACGAGAAATATCATTACGACGGCCCGACATTATTTGTTAGAGGAGCTAAGTCGGATTATATTCTTGAGAAAGACTATGAATACATGAAACATCATTTCCCAAATTATGAAATGGTGACTTTGGAAG
Source organism: Bacteroidales bacterium (assembly GCA_045631805.1). GTDB lineage: Bacteria > Bacteroidota > Bacteroidia > Bacteroidales > F082 > Limimorpha. The sequence continues at coordinate 10,656 of JAZQVL010000101.1, forward strand.
AAGCAGGCCATTGGATTCACGTTGATGATCCAGAAGGATTTAAAAAAGCGACAGAAGAATTTTTTTGTAACAAATAAACAGTTTCAGATAAAGATATGATACCGGAAAAAGGAAAACTTATAGAAGTCTTGAAGGAAGTGATTTATTTTCCTAAAGGCGACAATATCATCAACTTAAAAATGGTTGACGATATTGAGTTAAAAGAAAATTTGATTCGTTTTCGTCTTTTGTTTGAAAAGGTAGAAGATGAGAAAAACCAAATACTTATCGACACAGCGACACAAATGTTAAAGGCGGCATTCGGTGATATTGAAATCGACATTGTTGCGGCATCACAAGAAAACGCACTTTCAAAAGTAAAACATATTATAGCTGTCGCTTCAGGCAAAGGCGGCGTGGGCAAGTCAACTGTATCTGTCAACCTCGCTATAGGTCTCGCTCTTCAAGGCATGAAGGTAGGTCTGCTCGACGCTGACATTTACGGACCATCAATTCCGGTTTTGTTCGGCAATGAGGAGACACGTCCTCTCGGCTACGAACGCGATGGAAAATCATATATGGTTCCTATTGAAAAATATGGTGTCAAGATGCTTTCTATCGGACATCTTGTAGATAAAGAAATGCCTCTTATTTGGCGTGGCCCTATGGCATCTAACGCTTTAAGTCAGCTTCTTCTTGATACAGACTGGGGCGAACTTGACTTTTTGGTCATCGATATGCCTCCAGGAACAGGCGACATACAATTATGTCTTTCGCAAAATTTCAAAATGTCGGGTTCTGTCATTGTGACAACACCGCAAAGAGTTGCTCTCGCCGACGTGCGTCGTGCCGCTAACATGTTCCGTCACGAAGGCGTTAATGTGCCAATACTCGGATTGATAGAAAACATGGCATACTTCACACCATCAGATATGCCAGAAAAGAAATATTACATCTTCGGTAAAAACACCGGCGATGAGTTCGCAAAAGAATTGGATATGCCATTACTCGCTCAGATTCCAATTGACGAGAATATCTCAGAAGCTAACGACAAGGGCACACCATTCTCTTTCAATGGAAATTCACCAGTGGCTGCGGCATTTGAAAATTTAGCTAAGAAAATCGTTGAAATGTTTTAATAACACTGAGTTATGAGCTGTGAGCAATGAGCATTTGAGTGTTCTTGCTCAAAGCTCAAAGCTCGTTGTTCAAAGCAAAAAACTATGGAAAAACAAGAGTTAATACAGAAAATTCAGAATATCCTCGTACAAGTCAGACCATATTTAGCGGCTGATGGAGGAGGAGTGGAGTTCGTTGATTTGACGGACGATATGGTTGTCTTGGTTGAACTCACTGGTGCATGCGGCAGTTGTCCTCACAGCACAAGAACACTTAAAAACGGAATAGAAAAAACTATAAAGAGTATTCTTCCAGAAATTAAAGCAGTAGAAAACGTTAAATAATTTGGAATGCGGAATTAGGAATGGATTGAAAAAATTCCACATTCCTAATTCCTAATTCCACATTCCTAATTCCTAATACATTGTTGTCTTATCTTAAATATCGTCTAAAGTCGCAGGGAAAATTCAGGTTGCATTCTCCCTTTGTCTTTGGTTTTTATGAAGAAGTCTTGGAAAAGATAACTCATGAAAATTGGAGAGAGGAACTGCATAATAAACTGAATATTTTTCTGTTATCAAAGAAAGATGTCTTTAAGGAAAATGATACTTTTATTGTTAAGGAAGATATTCATACTGATAAGGAAAAAGAAAGAGAATGGGAAGAAATGATAAAAGCTGAAGACACTAAACTGACTATCGACTGCTATCATTTCGGAATCATTTTCAAGATGGAAAGAAAAGTAAAACAACACTTTATATTAAAATTTTAGAAATTGGTTTAAGGTGTAATGCTTAAGGTTTAAGGATGAATTAGTAGATTTCTTAACCTTAAACTTTAAACCTTAAACTTTAAACCTTAAACTTTAAACCTTAAACTATGATATACACAAAAACTGGAGATAAAGGAACCACATCATTAATAGGTGGAACACGTGTCAGTAAGGATGACATTCGTTTAGAAGCATACGGAACATTTGATGAGCTGAGTGCGTTTGTTGCGGTACTCGGCGATTCGGAAGACGTTGGTATGCACGAGATTGAAGTCTTAGACAGAATACAGAATTGTCTTTTAGTTTTGGAGTCATGCTTGGCATTAGAAAGTCAATCATTGACAGAAATTTCGAAATATATACCACGTTTGACAGAAGACGATGTTACATTTTTAGAACACGAAATTGACGCCATTAATGCGCAGTTGGAGCCGTTGAAGTATCTAATTATACCAGGGGGCAACATTTTGTCATCGAGAGCACATGTGTGCAGGACGGTATGCCGCAGGGCAGAGCGTAACCTTGTGCGAATGGGCGGAGAATATGAGGTTGACGACGTTTTAAGACGTTTTGTAAACCGACTTTCCGACTATTTTTTCGTTTTGTCTCGACTTTTTATGAAAAAAGCAGGTATTGCTGAAAAGCCTTGGAAACCAATGAAATAAGATTTTTTTAAATATTTTTGAAAAAACACTTGACTTTTTATATATAAATAGTAATTTTGCGCCCGAATTTTAAAACCATAGAAAAATGTATTGGACATTAGAATTAGCATCAAAGATGGAAGACGCACCATGGCCAGCAACAAAAGATGAATTGTTGGAATGGGCGATGAGAGTAGGATTGCCACAAGAAGTTATTGAAAATCTTACAGAGATAGAAGACGAAGGTGAAATATATGAAAGAATAGAAGATATTTGGCCAGACTATCCAACAAAAGACGACTTCTTCTTCCATGAAGATGAATATTAAGAAATGAATAATGGTTTATAACCATGTAAACCGTTGAAAATCAAAGAGAGCGTATGAACAAAATTTGTTTGTACGCTTTTTTTTGTTTGTTCAGTATGTTTGTCTATTTTTGTATCTGTTAAATATAAATTTAGAAAAGCTGACGTATGAACAGAATTATTAAGTACAACTTAGAAATAATGACTTGTATTCTTACTACAATTGTTGTTGTAGGTATTGTAAATTGGAACGAGTTGTCATTATTGCGACAAATGACTATCATATTCATGATTTTATATACACTTCATGAATGGGAAGAATCCAGATTTCCAGGGGGATTCTATAAAATATTTTTTAGCAAATGTATAATTAGTCCTGATGTTAGTGAAGAACGAATGCATTTTCCTGTTGCTATATATTTATTACTTATTTTGATTCTTCCATTTGTTTTTGATACTATTGCTATATTTGCGCTTGTTCCTTTGATTTTGGCATTATTTGAAGGATTTATTCATACTGTCGGAATTGTAATTCATCAGTTAAAAAAGCCATATTCACCAGGAATGATAACTGCATGTATTATGTTTGTCTATGCAATTACCATGATTAGAAGATTGAATGATGAAATAGCTCTTGATGCAACGACTTGGATATTAGGAATCCTACTTACGTTTATTTCTTTTTTTATAATGGAAACAAGATTTATGAAATGTGCAGGCATTACTATTAAGGAGTTTCAGAAAAGTATGAAAAGTTATATGTTGAAGAGAATCAAAGGAAAACTATAGTATTTGTTGAGTTTAAAGAAGATGAATATTAAGAAGATAAAATGTCGTATTTTCTGAGATTTTTGAAATTCTACGTTTCTTAAAAAAGTTCCACAATCTTTTCAAGCCATTCTTTATCTATATTATCAAATGTGGCGAGATGTTCGCTGTCGATGTCTAAAACCGCAATGGCTTGATTTTCTTTAAATATCGGTACGACAATCTCACTTTGCGAGGCACTGCTACATGCTATGTGCCCTGGGAATTCGTGAACGTCCTTAACGACAATAGTCTGTGCTTCTTTCCATGAAGTGCCGCATACTCCTCCAAATCCCCATTTCCTCACCTGCGGATATTGAGGATTTTATTTTAACAATCATCCTAAAATAATCCACACACCATTATTGTCCTTACCTTCACGTTTTAGAGTTCCTGCCTTTTTCATCAGAGAAAGATCACGCTCTATAGTGCGAGGAGACACCGACAAAGTCTCCGACATTTGTTTGGCTGAGATTGTCGGTGTTTCTTTAATTAGATTGAGTATTTTTAGTTGACGTTCAGTCAGTTTTGTCTCCGACATGTCTCCGACATTTTGTTTGTCGGTTGATGCAAAAATTATAGTCTGAAATTGTGTTGGAGTGGACTTGAATACGGGTTTTAACTCATCTTTGTATCCATCCAAAGCTTGAGTTTCATTGCATATACGAGTGAGACCACTTCCTCTTTTCTCCATATAATCAAGTTGAGCCATTACATTTGCGAGTATAGGATTTCGTCTTTCCGAAGAAACGTCTGCAATATCAAGGTCCTGAATAAGCATTCCATTATACATTCCGCCAGGAGATGTAACAGTCAGGCGGTCGTCATAAATGTCAAGATGCACTTCACCACCCATCACGGTATAGTCGCGATGTATAAAATGATTGACCATTGCTTCGAGAACCGCACGTTCTGCATACTCAGGTTTGTTTTTACGCCCATTGGGTAATTTTTCCCAACCTTTTTTAGTATTTGATTTTACAAAGTTCATCGCCTCACGAAGCAACATTAGTACATTGCCCGTAAACTCTGCATCGTTGATAGCATCGCCTTTTGCTTTTCCATCCCATCGAGTGCAATACAAACGAGACTGCCACAAAGGACAATCATCTGCGAACAAAGCTCCTGCATTAGTGAGATTTCCAGAATTGGTGACAAGTCCAAATGATAGAAGATATTTCTTGTTCCATTCTTGACTTGTACGACTCAAGAATGTGTTGGCTAAAATAGTAAAAGAATAATTTTCTGCTTTATAGTCTGTATGAATGGAATCATAGGTTTTATTTGAGCCTTTCAACACTAGGCGTACCATCTGTTCTGCTGTTGCAGGTAAACTTTCATCACCTATACGAATGAAAGCCACACGCTGTCCATCACCAACATAATAATAAGGAGTGTAACTGCCCGCATTTACTTTGAGCTGCAATATTTCAAGACCGTTAATATTTTGTGGAATCATTTCAACCTCAGGAAGCGGATCCATATAATCACGGATTTTACTGCTGATGGATTCACAAACGTGTTGTACGTCATCCAGTCCCTTAACGATACCATCATTATCTATACCAAAGAAAAGGGAACCGCCTAATCCATTGGCAAAAGCACAAACACTCTTTAACCAACTTTTAGGTTTCTTCTCCTCAAGCATCAACTTGAAATCGTATGCCGTACATTCGCTTATCAATTTTTCTAATTCCATATATGATATAGTCAATTGTTATATTCCTTCCAAGCCCAACCATTATTTGCAAAAATACTAAAGAATAATCAAAATAACACTACTGCCCAAAAGATTTTTTGACAAGCTATTTGAATTTAGCAACGAATAATAATTATTATTTTTTTCGTTTATCTACTGCGAAGAAGAGTAGTGGATTTTCAGGGCAATTAAAAATGTGTTTCGGCATTGCCCAATGGGTCATATACTGCCCAAATACTACCCCCTCAACGGGATAGTTTGTTATATGGTGGTGGTTATTAGGGAGTAATGGGGGTGTGACTATTTTTCCACGAAGATGAATATTAAGAAAAAATAATGGTTTATAATCATGTAAACCATTGAAAATCAAAGAGAGCGTATGAGTGGAATTTACTTGTACGCTCTTTTTTTGTTTGTTTGAGAAAATTTTATAATTTTGAGCTGTATTACATTAAAAATTTAGTTATGAAACGTTTAATAATCACTCTATTTATATGCTTGTTCTTTACATCAGGTATTGTTAATGCGCAGGAAAATCAATCAGGATGGGCTAACGAGTGGAGGTATGCATTTTCAAAAGAAGGAATGAAAGAATGGAAACCAGAGTTTACATTAAAGAGATCTGGTGGTTTTTTCACAGATAGAAGGATGGTTACTGGTGGTGTAAGGGTAGATGAAAAACGTTCTTTTGCCTTGTATCTCGGACAAGGAGATCAATGGATAGATCATGCGCCAGCTAGTGTATATTCAATAAGAACAGGTGTTTCTTTTCGCAGATACTGGCATCTTGGAGCACGAAAGACTTTTGCATTTTACAGCGATTTGAGTGCTGGCATTGGTTGGGTGTATAAAATTGATGGTGGATACCATGAAACACCTGATGGAGATATCTATATGATTTCAGAAGAGGTCGGTGATATGTTGTTTGAAGTATTGTGGCAGCCAGGAATCCGTGTCAGATTTTATAAAAACATTCATATGTTCTTCGGACCGACCTTAGCAACAGATTGTATTGGAGTGCATTGGGGAATTGGATTCTAAATCATTTATTCTGAGATTATGATGCTTGGAGTTTCTTAAAAAAGTCCCACAATCTTCTCAAGCCATTCTTTATCTATATTGTCAAAGGTAGCGAGTTTCTCGCTGTCGATATCCAGAACTGCAACTACTTTATTCTCTTTAAATATTGGTACGACAATCTCACTCTGTGATGCGCTGCTGCATGCTATGTGTCCTGGAAATTCATGGACGTCTTCCACTACAATAGTCTGCTCTTCTTTCCATGACGTGCCGCATACTCCTTTGCCATAAGCGATTCTGGTACAAGCTACTGGACCTTGAAATGGTCCTAATACCAATTCATTGTCTATCACACGATAAAATCCTGTCCACCAAAAACTAAACGTCTCGTGAATGAGTGAAGCAATATTCGCCATATTAGCGATTTCATCTTTTTCCTTATTTAATAATGCTTTGACTTGTTCGTAAAGCAGCTGATATTTATCTGTTTTTGACATAATTTTGAAGTAAAATATGATGAGCAAAAATAGTAAATTATCAATATAAATTAACGTTTGCTATTAGACTTTGGCCTTTTGTAGATATATTTTCCCGTTAACTTGCTATATGACCACATGAAAGTTAAAAATAGTTAAAATCCTTGACAAACGCTTTTTTTCGTTATACTTTTGCAAACGAAACTTAAACAAAAACCAAATTTTTATGGAAACAAAAAGAATTCTTTTTTTTGTTGTGTGTTTAATATTAGGGTTAAACATCAACGCACAAGACAATTATCTTCGAGTATCGGATTTGTCGCAGATTCAAAATGGTAGCAGCGTTATCTTTGCTGCACGTCATGATTCTTTATCGCCGAATGCTTATTATGCGATGTCAAATGTGGCGTCAGGGAAACCACAAGGTATTGCATTTAATGCAATGTCACAGGGAGGTGATATTGTCGTACCGCTAGAATTTATTGAAAATGAATCGGATTTCTGTTGGACTATTGGTGTCGTAAATGGTAATTATACATTTACAAATACTAATGGTGATATGATCGGTTACGGAAGCAGCGGTACAGACTTTGTCAAAAATGGGACAAATTCAACATGGTCGATAAATGCTGCTGTTTCTGGGACGGGAACATCTGTGCCGAATCATAATGCTTTTGTCATCACTAATGTAGGTGTTTCAAACAGAAGTATGGCTTTTAGAAAATATAGTAGCGGAGAAGTGTATGAAAAATTTGCTCCATATTCGAATTCTTCTTCAAATATGAGTGGTACAACATACTTTTTCTACATTGATATTTTTGTAAAATCTTCAGAAGTACAGCCTATCGTTTCGTTGCCACAATTTTCTCCAGAAGGCGGTGATTATACATCTGCACAAAATGTTACAATATCATGTGATACACAAGGTGCAACAATTTATTATACAATCGATGGTTCTGTTCCAACTGTTGAAAGTAATATCTATTCAACTCCAATAAATGTTTCTTCAACAACAACAATTAATGCAATTGCTGTGAAAGATAATATGATAGATAGCGGCGTGGCAACTGTTACATATAATATCATTGAATCTGTAGTTGTTACTTTTTTTGAAAACGGAAATTTACTTGAAACGAAAATTATCGCTAAAGGTGATGAAATTGGAGAATTGCCTAATGCAACCTCACCTGATGGATTTTCATTTAGCGGATGGACGGAAAATGAAATAGAAAATTCCGTAGTTCAATATCCTTCTATGATAACAGAATCATTTGTTGTAAATGAAGACAGAAGCTTTTATGCTGTGTTTTCGGTTGATGATAATAATTGTATAGAAGCAGAAGTGTCGTCTTTCAAATCAACAGATGTTGTTGTATTGTCCATTTCCAAAGAAGGTAAATATTATGCGATGTCACAAATAAAAGGAAGTAATGGACAGCCAACGGTAAGTGAAATATCTGTTGTGGATGGAAAAATTATCAATGCTATTCCAGATGATATTAAATGGAATATTGCATACAATAATGGAGATATGATAATATATCCGAACGAAAATAATGCAAATTGGTTGTATTGTAATTCTGGAAGTAACAATAATTCAGTGAGAATCGGGACGAATGACGATAACAATGTGTTTGAAATAAAGACTGTTGAAATAAATGAAGAAGTATATCCAAATTATCTATATAACAAATCAACGGAGAGATTTGTAGGTGTCTATTATGATGATGGAAATGCCATCGACTGGAGAGCTTATAAACTTACAGCAAGCGGAGCGTTTCCAGCAAATATTAAGAATCAAACGTATCATTTCTTTAAATGTGAAGGTGTGAGTGTTTATTGTACTAATATTGATATTCCTTCTGCTCAAACAATTACAACTAACACAATATGGAATAATGTTAGTGTTATGAATAAAGTGATTGTTGATAATAATGCGACGTTAACGGTAAACGGAATATTGGCTTGTACCAATGTCGAAAATCTGATTATCAAAGATGGATCTCAGCTTGTTCATAATAGCAAAGGAGTATTGGCGACTTTGGAAAAAGAAATAGAAGGATACGGAACAACAAATGGTGCTTGGTACACAATAAGTTCTCCAATTGTTGGTAATATAAATGTATCTGAGATTGAAGGTTTGATGCCGACTGTAAACAATTATGATTTATATCGTTATGATGAGCCTTCAAGCATTTGGCAAAACGTAAAAGATACAAATAACGAATTTAGCACATTGGATTCAGGAAGAGGTTATCTTTATGCTAATGAATATGATTGTACATTGTCTTTTGCAGGTTGTCTTAATAGTGGAGATGTTAGTTGTTATCTAAGTAAAACAGATAATATTTCTTTGTCAGGTTTTAATCTTGTAGGAAATCCTTTCTCACATAATATTTATATAGGTAATGGTGCGGCTATTGATGATGCTAATTTGGCGGAAGGTTATTACACGTTATCAAATAGCGGCGCTTGGGGAGCTAAGATTTCAGAGGAGATGCCAATAGCACCATGTCAAAGCGTACTCGTTAAAACAACAAAAGCAGGCGAACTTAAAATAAAGAAAACAAATTCTGTTTCTTCAAGAAAATCTATCGGTTCTGAAATGCTCGTTATCAATGTGTCAAACAAAAATTATGAGGATGTTGCTTACATATCTTTTGATGAAAAAGTCGGACTTGAGAAGATAAGCCATCAGAATGAAAATATACCAATGATTTATGTTCCTGTTGATGAAAAAAACTATGCAATAGCGAAATTGGATGCGACAGTTAAGGATATTCCAGTTTCTTTTGTAACTAAAACAATGGGAGAATACACTATAAGCGTATCTTCAAAGTCAAAACAGTTCGATAATATATATCTTGTTGATAATCTTACTGGAAATATTACAAATATGCTGTTGAATGATTATACTTTCATCGCAACATCTAATGATAATGCCGAACGCTTTGAAGTGAAATTGTACGATTATAATTCTATTGATGAGATAAACAATAATGAGAGTTTTGTCTATATACATAATAATGAATTGACAATAAACGAAGTTTCAGAAAAAGCTATTATTCAGATATTTGATATGGTGGGAAGAGAAGTTTTAAGAATGGACAATTGTGTAAATGAAAAAGTTTGTGTGTCAACAGACAATTTTAAAACAGGAATATATATTGTTCGTAAGCTTGATGATAAGCATACAAAAACTCAGAAAATCATGGTTCATAAATAATGGTTTGAGTTGAAGGTGATGAGTCCATGAGTCATTCATGGCTCATTGCCAAGACTCTAAAATAAAAACTTTAGGAATATGAAGAGAAGTATAATTGTATTAGTGCTGATGATATTATCAATCATGAATTTGAAAGCACAGTCAGATGCTTTTTTCAACTATCATGATGAATACAGTAGAGAAAGTAATGAAGAATGGTGTAAGTTCGTTTTGTTGCCACAAGAGCATGGTGTAAATTATAATTATCCTGCCGATGATGTGCCGCTTATAGGAGGATCGTTATTGTTGATGGAAATGGGATTGTTGTATGGTGTGATTAAAAAACACAGAAATACTGATGCTTAGCTTATGAGGAATTAAATTGGTTTGATGAAGATATTTAAGGTTCTTTGACATGTTAAATAGATATAAATAAAAGATAATAGATACAAACATTCATTGTTTATTATAGGTAAAAATCATATTTTTGCGTTTATAAAAATAAACGTTATGAGTGAAAATATTAAGGAGATATATTTAGCAGGAGGTTGTTTTTGGGGTACAGAACACTATTTTAAAATGATTGGTGGTGTGGTGTTTACAGAAGTTGGTTATGCGAATAGTGCAATTGTTAATCCTTCGTATGAAGAAGTGTGTTCTGGACATACAATGGCGGCGGAGACGGTTAGTATAAAATATGACGCTTCCATTATAAGTCTTGAAGAATTGCTAAATATGTATTTTGTATCTATTGATCCTACAAGTTTAAATAAACAAGGTCATGATGTGGGAGTGCAATACCGAACAGGGATTTATTATACTGATAAAGATGATTTGTATGTTATAAATGAATTTCTACTAAAGCAGCAGAAAAAATGTGATAAGGAAATAGTTGTTGAGGTTATGCCATTGGAGAACTTTTATGTTGCAGAAGATTATCATCAGGATTATTTAGATAAAAATCCTAATGGTTATTGCCATTTGCCTTCAGAGTTGTTCGATTATGCAAGGAAAATGTCTTTTAAGAGAAATATTTGATATTGGTTCGTTTCATAATGGTTTTGGTTTTAAATTTCTTGATAAACAATAGATTTGTGTTATGAACAACGATTTTAAATTGGATTTGTATTCTTCAGATTGTTCTTCTGAAAATAATAATGTTTCATATATTGACACTGTTATTAAAGCAGGATTTCCAAGTCCAGCTCAGGATTATATGTCAGGAACAATAGATTTAAATAGGGAATTGATTCGTCATAGAGAGACGACATTTCTTGCGAGAGTTTCTGGCAATTCATTGCAAGAAGCTGGTATTTGCGATGGTGATATAATCATAATAGATAAGTCGCTTGAAGCTAAAAACGGAGATTTTGTTGTTGCTTTTATAGATGGTGAATTTACATTGAAGGAGTTTAGATTTGATGAAGTGGAGAAATGCGCATGGTTAATACCGCATAATAAGGATTATGAACCTATTAAAGTTACGGAAGAAAATGATTTTCTTATTTGGGGAGTTCTCACTTATACCATAAAGCAATTGCATAAATAATGAAACTATTTGGTTTAGCTGATTGTAATAATTTCTATTGTTCTTGCGAAAGAGTCTTTCACCCTGATTTACGAGACAAAGCAGTTGTGGTGTTGAGTAATAATGATGGATGTGTGGTGGCTCGTAGTGAAGAGTCGAAACGGCTTGGTATAAAAATGGGCGTGCCTTTTTATCAAGTGAAGGAACTGCTTGAAAAAAACGGAGTTGCGGTGTTCTCTTCAAATTACAATCTTTATGGTGATATGAGCCGAAGGGTAATGTCGATGCTTTCGTCATTCTTTCCTAAGATACATGTATATTCTATTGATGAAGCATTTCTTGACTTGTCAGAAATTGATGATGTTGAATATATCGCCGAAATATCAAGAAAGGCTGTGAAGTCCATTAATAAAGGAGTTGGTATTCCTATTTCGTTAGGTATTGCGCCCACTAAGACATTGGCAAAAATGGCATCTGTTTATGCTAAAAAACATAAAGGTTATAATGGTGTATGTGTTATTGATAATGACGAAAAACGTGAGAAGGCGTTGAAACTTTTTCCTATAAAAGATGTATGGGGAATAGGTAGAAAGCATTCTAAGAAATTAGAATATTACGGAGTTGAAACGGCTTGGGATTTTGTTCAGAAACAAGAAGGGTGGGTTAGGAGAGAGATGTCAATAACAGGATTGCGGACTTGGAAGGAATTACAAGGTGAGAGTTGTATAGAAATGGACGATGAAACATATAAGAAATCAATTTGTACAAGTCGTAGTTTTTCTGGTCATGGGCTAAATATGATTGAAGACGTTGAAGAAGCTGTTGCTAACTTTGCGTCAAGATGTTCTAAAAAGCTTCGTGAACAACATACTGTTTGTAATACGATTGTAGTTTTTGCTTATACGAATCGTTTTCGAGATAATGAACAACAAACTTATATCAACGAGATAGTGAGTTTTGATGTTCCTACTAATGACGTACAAGAAATTGTTTCAAGGTCTGTTGATGCTTTAAGAAAGGCATGGAAATCAGGTTGCTATTATAAAAAAGCTGGTGTTATAGCTTGTGATATTTGTAAAGATATTGCAATACAAGGTAACTTGTTTGATACGGTCAATAGAGATAAACAAGCTGCACTTTCAAAAATAGTTGATGAAATCAATATGCGTAACGGCCTTGATACTGTACGTGTTGCAATACAAGGTTACAACAATAATTGGCATATAAAGAATGAGTATATCTCAAAACAATATACGACTAATATCAAGGATATTATAATAGTAAAAGCCTGATAGCTACCAAGCAGTAGCTATCAGTACTTGATTTCTCGTCTAATCTTATACAATATTAAGTTGTTTCAACAAAGCTTCAGGTTCGGGATCGTGACCTCTAAAGTTACGGTAAAGAATAGCAGGGTCGATACTGTCGCCTTTTGTGAGTAATTCTCGGAATGAATTTGCGGTTTCTTGGTCAAAGATGCCTTTTTCTTTGAAAAGAGAGAAGCCGTCGGCAGCTAAGACTTCTGCCCATTTGTATGAATAATATCCTGCGCAATAACCACCTGCAAAAATATGAGAGAATGCTGTAGATATGATGCATTCTGGAATAGAAGGCAATACGTTTGTGGCAGATAATGTATTCTTCTCAAATGTCAAAGGGTCTTCTTCGAAAATATCTGTTAGACTATGCCATGCCATATCTAATATGCCGAATTGTAATTGACGGATGTGATAATATGCAGACAGATAATTTTTCGATTCTACTATTTTTTCAATTAACTCGTTTGGTATGGTTTCGCCTGTCTGATAATGTTTGGCAAATGTGTTGAGATATTCTGGTTCGTAGCACCAGTTTTCCATTATCTGAGAAGGCAACTCGACAAAATCGTGGTCAACGCTTGTTCCTGTCATGGATTCGTATTTTCCTTTTGTCATGATGCCGTGTAGGGCGTGCCCGAATTCGTGTAGTAATGTGGTGAATTCGTCGTGGGTGATGAGAGATGGAGTGTCGGCTGTCGGTTTAGTGAAGTTGGTGACGATACTGATAAACGGACGTTCTTCGATATCATTATATATTCTCTGACCTTTAAATTCAGTCATCCAAGCTCCGCCACGTTTGCTTTCACGAGGGAAGAAATCTGCATAGAATAAAGCTATATGAGAACCGTCTTTATCTTTGATGTCATATACTTTAACATCTTTATGATAAACAGGAATGTCATGTAATTCGTAGAAAGTCAGTCCATATAGTTTGTTTGCTAAATCAAATATAGCATTGATACAATGTTCTAATTGGAAGTATGGTTTCAATTGTTCATCGCTTAAATTGTATCTTTCAGCACGAAGTTTCTCTGCATAAAAACTGAAGTCCCATGGCATAAGGTTTTCTTTATCAAAACCATTATTCTTGGCAAAAGTGTTCAGTTCGGCAACTTCTTGTTTCGCTTTAGGCAAAGCAGGTAATAATAATTTGTTTAAAAACTCGTTTACAGCATTTGGATTTTTTACCATTCGTCTCTCTGTTTGATATTCTGCGAAATTGGTGTATCCCAAGAGTTTGGCTGTAAGTATTCGTAATTCGGCGATACGTTTTATTATATTGCTGTTGTCTAATTCTCCTTCGAATGCGCGAGTGTTATATGCTCGATACATCTTTTCGCGGAGGTCGCGTCTGTCGCTAAACTTCATGAAAGGCATATAACTTGGAGCGGTTAAATCAAAGAGCCATCCTGTTAGCTCCTTGTTTTTAGCAGCGTCAGCGGCTTGTTCCCTGACATAATCAGGGAGACCTGTCAGATCGTTTTCGTCTGTAAGATTCAATGAAAAGGTATTGGTCGCTGCTAATACGTTTTTGCTAAATTGTAATGATAATAGAGAAAGCTCTTCTATATATTTGCTATATATTTCTTTCTTTTCTGGTGATAGATTTGCGCCATTACGGGCGAAACCGTCGTATGTCTTTTCGAGTAGTCTTGTTTCTTCAGCATTTAAATCCAATAGGTTCTTTTTGTCATAAATCTTTTTAATGCGTTGAAACAGACTCTCGTTTAGACTGACATACATAGAGAATTCTGTGGTAAGTGGAGTGATTTCTTCAGCGATATTTTGCATCTCTTCGTTAGTGTTTGCCTCTAACAGATTATAAAAAATATGACTGACTTTGTTTAATGCTGAGCCTGCATATTCGAGAGCTTCAATTGTGTTTTCAAAAGTTGGTGCTTCTGTATTATTGACGATTGCATCCACTTCAGCTTTAGCTTCTTCAATAGCTTGTTTGAAGGCTGGTATATAGTGCCGGTTCTCAATCTTGTCAAATTGAGGTGCACCATATGGCAATGTTGATTTTGTTAAAAGCGGATTGTTCATTATATATGGAATATTTATGTTAAAAAATAAAAAGTAAAGTTGTGAAAATAAAATGATTATGATGTATTTATCTCATCAACTCTTTACGTGTTTCTTTGCCGAATTTTTCTATAGAATATCGTAACATTGTTCTTGGCATGATGCTTTTATGTTCTTTGATGAAATTGTATAATCTATTAGCGTCACGTTTGCCGGCTTCTCGTAACATCCATCCTATAGCTTTGTGCATCAAATCGTGCTTGTGGTTTATCATCTTCAGCGATAGATTATATGTGTCGTCTAAGTCGTTGTTTCTGATAAATGTCAATGTGGAAACTATAGAGATTCTATTGTCCCATAGCAAGTCGCTTTCTGCCAATTTATAAAGTAAGTCTCTGTCTTTGTGAAGAAGGTATTCCCCAACTATTTTCGGTGCGGTCAAATCGACCAAATCCCAGTTGTTGATGTGTTTTGTCTGTGATAAATAGAATTCGAAAATGTCTTTGCTGACTTCTTTTTTTGATTTGATGACAAGAATTAGTAAAGCGCACATCCGCATCTCGTGCCATGAACTATGTATCAATTCTTCAATGATATCTAAACTGACATCTTTGAATTCGTTGGCTACAGTCCTTATGTTTGGTACAGTCACTCCAAGAAATTTATCCCCTTCTCCGTATTGACCTTTCCCCGTCTTGAAGAAACGGGGCAAAACGATTTTCTTTTCTTCGTCCGAATAGGCTGTTAATGTATCGTATATTCTATTTGTCATCGTGATGGTGGCATATTATGGATTTACATCAAAAGAAGCAAGATAAGCTGTCCGCTAATAATACGTAAGAACATAGTCAGAGGATATACTGTAGAGTATGCAACGGCAGGATTGTCGTTATTAGCTGATTGGCTTGAATAAGCTAAGGCTGCCGGGTTGGTAGTACTTCCTGATATAAGTCCCATCAGAGTGAAGTAGTTGAGCTTGAATATTATTCTTCCGATAATTCCAATGATGAGGATTGGAATTGTTGTAATCAGTACGCCATAGGCAACATAGTATAGACCGTCTCCATCAACGATGGTGTGTAAGAAACTATCTCCAGCATCAATGCCGACGCATGCCAAAAACAATGCGATACCTATTTCACGTAACATGAGGTTGGCACTTACTGTCGTATAAGTTACAAGTTTAAGCTTATGGCCAAAACGACCTATGAGGATGGCGACGATAAGAGGTCCGCCGGCTAATCCTAATTTGATTGGAGTTGGCATGCCTGGGAATTTCAAAGGAATGGAGCCTACTAAAATGCCAAGGAAGATTCCAACGAAGATGGTTACAATGTTAGGATGGTCTAATCTTTTTAATTCATTACCTAAGATATTGGCAACGTGTTCTACATCTTCTTTCTTTCCTACGGTGGTAACTTTGTCGCCAATTTGTAATTCTAAGTTTGGATCTGCGAAAAGGTCAACGCCAGAACGATTGACGCGAGTTATTGTTATATGATATAGATTTGAAAGGTGTAAGTCTTTGAGACGTTTGCCGTTTATCTCTGATTTGGTGATAAGAATACGGCGTGATATCATAGGAGAGATTTCGTTATGCCATTCATAATCACTTTTTCTTCCGATAAATTTCGTAATCTCATCTATCTCATCATCTTTGCAAACAATCGTTAAGTGGTCGCCAGAATGTAATATTGTGTCGGCTTCTGGCTTGCTTACGTTGCCTTGATGACAGATTCGTGAGCAAACGAAATGATGGCTGGTGAGTCTTGTTATGTCTTTTAAAGCTTTCCCGATAATTGCATCGTTACACACCTCTAACTTCAATAGAGACAGTGACTCTTTGCTTTTATCGTGATTTTTCAAAGCCTCTTCTTCTTTTGATATGTTGATACGGCATATATATCTGATGGCAATAATCGATAAAATGGCACCAGCTATACCTAACGGATATGCGCAAGCATAGCCTAAAGAAATAGGGTCACCTGTGTAATTAAGTTGGTTTAACGCTTCGTTGGCAGCACCAAGTCCAGGAGTGTTGCTGACAGCTCCGAATAAAACGCCGACTATCATAGGTAATTCTATTGAGTCGCTAACAAAGTATAAAATAAGTGCGATAGCTATATTAAGCGTTACTAATCCTACGGCTAACAAGTTGAGCGTAATGCCACCTTGTTTAAATGAGGAGAAAAATGAAGGTCCTACTTGAAGCCCTATACAGAAAACGAACAATATCAAACCAAATTCACGGATGAAATGTAATGTGTGTGGCTCAACTTGGAATCCAATATGCCCAGCAAAGAGACCTACGAAAAGTACCCATGTGACTCCCAATGAGATGCCACGTATTTTGATTTTGCCAAGTAATACGCCGACAGAAATAATAATGGCATATAACAATACAGTGTTAGCAGTGCTTAAATAATCTGAACATAAAGACTCAATCCAATTCATAATATGATATACTTTAAATATGCAAAAATAGGCACTTATTTGACATGTTCAACTTTTAATAACATATTAATTATGCTTGTTGTTTCGTTGGTCTGAAGTGTTTTTTTAAAACATGAATTTAAGGTTTGTTCGTGTGTCACTATTGTACAAAAAACGGTAAATTATCATTGCTCCATGTCTTCCTCCAACTGTCTATTAATGCCGATATTTTGACGGATTCAAGTTCTGTGTCGTCGGAATGTTCGGAGAACCATACTACCGAACCTATTGGAAATGACGACAGAGGAGCGATGCCTCTGACATAAATGTATGATGGTTCGTAAGGATGACAATAATCCATCACTTTGTCTTTGTTGCGCCAATCATATAATAGGCATAACAATGTAGGATGCCATTCTATTGTCTTCCTGTCGATAAATGATTCTGTAGGTATATCTTCGACTACGTTATAAATCAATCCGACAGGCATTTGTAAAGAGTCGGAAATTTTTGCGGCTAAATAATATGATGAAGCGTAATAGTCAATATTGTCTTCGTTAATTATTTGCCAAGATGCTGGCCAATATAAATAATAATTGTTGATTGTTTCTTTTTCAACTGAAGCCATGGTTTCTATGTTCGAGATTACAGTCGAGCTGTTAGGAGATTCCATATAATAGATACGGATGTTTTTGTTATAGTTTGGGTCAATATCTGTTGTCTGTCGTCCGTAGTCTGTTGACATATAATTACCTGAGCATAATACAACTTCGCCAACGAGAATGTTTTTGAATGTTAATGATTTGTCCTTGCTTTTAATTGTGAGTTTGTGCTTCTTGCCATCGACTTTTGTGGTGTCGAAGCAGACTTCCCATTTTCCGTTATAGTCGGCTTGAGTTTTAATCTTCTTTCCGTTGAAACAAGCGATAATGTCTTCGTTTGCATTAGCTGTACCTTTTACGATAAAAGGCATGTCATGTTGGATGACCATATTGTCGCTGTAAATTTCAGGTAGTGACAATCCTCCGAAGTCGCCAGTGATTGCAGAATAGACGCGTTGGGCAATGAGACCAGCTCCTTTTGCGTCAGGGTGAAGAGCATCTGGCATTAAATCAGGACGATGGTATAAAAGCTCCTGCAAATCAATGATTTTTACTTCAGCAATATTTTCTGCTATGTTTTCTATTGTCTCTTGTATCTCCCAATACCAGTCTCGGGTTCCTTTTAGGAAACGATGATGCCAATGGAAGATAGGTGTCATGCGGCAGATGAAGATGTCAACGTCGGGGTTGACGTTCTCTATGGCTTCAATAAGAGCGACGTAGTCTGAGATAAATTCTCTTTTATAATATTTCCAGTTGCGTGGGTCTGTGTCGTTGAGGCCAAGATGTATGATTGCGATGTCTGGAACGAACTCAAGAGCCTTTTTGAACTCTTCTTGTTCGTTATAAGGACGATGGCCTTTGCGTAATAAAGTGGCTCCTGATTTTCCGAAGTTGCCTATTTCATAACCGTCACCAAGCATTGCTGCAAGTTGAGAAGGGTAGGATGTAACTTCAGGATTTTCATGACCATAGCCGTATGTTACGCTGTTGCCTATACAAGCTACTTTTATCTTTTCTTGAGCGGAAATGGTAAATGCCGACAATAATGTTGCCAATAATAAAAAGGTGTATTTTTTCATATAAGACAAATTTATTACAAAAATAAGAATACAAATTGATTATTTAATATACTTCTCCGACAGATAAATTCCTAAGAAGACGAATGTTATTGAAATAAGCACGGATGCTAAAATGTATATGATGGAACTGAGTCGTTGTCCGTTTTGCAACATCTGAAATGCTTGCGCTGAGAAAGTGGAGAATGTGGTGAAGCCTCCGCAGAAACCAATTGCTGCAAGAAGATATAATGTGTTGGATGATGCTGGAATCAATAGTCCGATGATGAAGGAACCGATGATGTTTACTAAAAGAATTGCCAGCTCGCTGCAAATGGCGAAATATGTGAAAAGACAAGTGATTAAATAGCGTGCGATACTACCTAATGCGCCTCCAGCTCCGACTAATAATATATTTTTTATCATAATGGTGTTTTTTGTCAACAGACTTTGAACATGCAAAGGTAGTAATAGTTTTTTTATGGTCATTGATGAAATTTTAGAGGAATTAATCTGAATTTTATATTTCGTTTTTTGTAGTTTTGTAGTCATGAAAAAAATAAAAATTACGGTGATGCGGATGGCTCGTTATGACGACCTTATGGCAATATACGAAAATCCTATCGAGCATGCTTGCGACTTGTATCTCGGTCAGGTGTTTTATGTGGAAGATATTCAAAAACCAGAAGGTTTGTGCGATAGTGCGTGGGAAACGCTCATGCCTTTCGTGAAGGAACTTTCTGAAGGCGGCGGCAATTTTTTCGATGGTTGGATGAAAAATCCTCATTCTGCTATGCTTTCTTGCAACGATGGATTCCGTCCTGTGAGCTTTTATGTCGAAGTGATAGACTGACAATCAATTATGAATTGTGCATTATGAATTATGAATTGAACATAAGGAAAGCTACCAAAGACGATGCACCTCTCATTGCAAAAGTGGTTGCGATGGCGATAGGCGAGGAGGGAACAAAATATTACTGCGGCGATAATCATCAGTCGGTGCTTGAAGATATTGCTCGTCTTGAAGATTCACAATATAGTTATCGTAATGCAATCGTTGCAGAAGTCAATGGCATGCCGCTCGGCGCTGCTGTCGCTTACGACGGTGATGATTTATACGCTTTACGTGATGTCACTCTAAAATATATTTTTAATCATACAGGAAAGACTCATAATATTGAAGATGAGACGGATGCTTCGGAGGTTTATTTGGATAGTATCGCAGTACTTCCAGAATACAGAGGTCTCGGCATTGGAAAGCAACTGCTCCTCGCCTTGAAAGAAAGAGCTTTCAACGAATATGGAAAGCCACTTGGTCTTTTGGTCGATTTTGAAAACCCTGACGCTGAACGTCTCTATAAATCAGTGGGATTCGAAAGACTGAATGTCAAAGATTTTCTGGGACATAAAATGTGGCACCTTGTGATGAGACAATAGTCAACAGCCGTTATGCATGTAGAGATGCGTCGAACACACCGAAGAAAATGAACAAGATTGACACATATTCTTTTTATGTATTTAATTTTGGATTATAATCCCAAAAAATGGTATGTATTTTTGGATTATAATCCCTAAAATAATTATATTTGTAGCATTAAATAATCGTTATTTATGAAACTGATAAAAAGAAAACTTCACGATATAATTGAAAATAATATATCCAAAGGCAAGGCGATAGTATTGATAGGAGCTCGTCAGGTTGGTAAGAGTACTTTGTTAAAGCAGATAATAGCAAACAGAGGAAATGTTTTGAGCTTGAATTGTGACGACCCTTCCGTGCGTTCAATGTTACAGGACATATAACTCTCGTGATATTCTTATGAATCTTTCGGGAAGTTATATGTATCAAGATTTACTTTCGTTGGAGGGTATTCGTAAACCTGCAATAATAGAGAAGCTGTTGGTTGCATTGGCACTGCAAGTCGGTAGTGAGATATCGTATAATGAGATTTCTCAAACGATTGGTACAGATCCCAAAACGGTTGAAAAATATATAGATTTGTTGGAAAAATGTTATATCGTTTTTAGATTGCCAGCGTTAAGCAGAAACCTTCGTAATGAATTGAAGAAATCAAAGAAGATATTTTTCTATGATAATGGCATTAGAAATTCTATAATTCAGAATTTTGTTCCACTTTCTTTAAGAAATGATGTTGGGGCTTTATGGGAAAATTTCTTCATTAGTGAACGTGTTAAATATAATCATTACAATAAAAATTATTGTAACACTTATTTCTGGCGTACTACAGAACAGCAAGAGATTGATTATATTGAAGAAAGCAATGGTAAGTTTGTTTTGTTTGAGATGAAATGGTCTCCCAAGAAAGTAAAAGTGTCGCCACCAAAATCATTTATAAATGCATACGGAGAACAGGAGTTTCACGTTGCCACTCCAGAAAATTATTTGGAGTTTTTATGTTAGTCAACAGACACAATCCATGTAGAGACGCGTCGAACACACCGAAAAAATAAACAAGGTGTGTTTGACACGTCTGATTGTGTCAATAGTCAATAGTCAACAAAATCGGATTTTTTTGGTCTGCAATGATTTCTTCTCCTGGTTTAAGATTGTCGAAGATGAGTTTGAATGATTCTCTCATCCAGTCGGCGCATAATACGGTTATATCCTTGATGTTGTCGCCAAGATATGTGTTCCAGTGGTTTATGAAATCGTTATGAAAAGGAGTGTCTTTAGAAATCTGACTTGTCCATTTGTTGATGTCTGTATTAGTTAAGTCGTGCCATTTCTTGACGAGATTGTTGTAATCGCCGATATTTGATACAGGTCCTTTGTCTATGATGTCTTTGATTTCTTTAAGCTGAGCGTCAATGTATTGTGTTGATTCAGTCAGGAAGTGCTTTTCGTTTATGTTGTAGCTTCTGTCAGCGGTATAATGTTTTGTCACCAAGAACGATATTGCAAAAAGAAGAATTAAAATTATTGAAATCAGTATTGTGATATTGGTGATTTTCCTCTTCTTGATAGATTTTTTTATCTCATTGACAGAAGAATAGCGTTTGTCTCTATCTTGCTGAGCGCATTTGTCGGCGATTTTTCTATATGATTTAGGGAAGTTGTTTCTCAAAATGATTCCCAAAGAATAAATGTCGGCGCGGCAATCTATAGGTTTATTAGGAATCATCTGTTCCGGAGCGGCGTATCTTCTGGTGTCTGCGGCTTGTTTGAGAATAAGATAGTCGTCGGTGTCGGAGAGACCAAAGTCGATGATTTTGACGTTGTTGCCGTTATTGGTAATGAGTATGTTCGAAGGTTTCAAGTCACGATGGATGATTTGTTTGGAATGAAAATATTCCATCGCTTCAAGCAACTCATTGAGAATCTTGTCATAAATGTCTTTTGCTTTGTGTCTTTCCACAAACTCCTTCAACGTGATTCCGTCTATGTATTCCATTATGATACAGTTGCCCAAATTCGGAACGTGTTTGAAGTCGATGATCTTGACGATATTAGGATGGTCTATGGAATAAGAGATTTCAAATTCTTTTTGAAGAAGATTTTCATAAAACAATTTGTTTCTGAATTCGGGTTTAAGACCTTTCAGTATATGTTTCTTGCCAAGATATGTGGCGGAGTATAAACTGCTATATCCTTTGGTGTCAATATCTTTGATATTGCTGATGCTTGAGTCTATATCGCATATGTTTTCTTTTGTTACGAATCCGGAGCTTGAAATTTCGTTGATGTCCATTATGAAATTTTTTACAAATATATGGAATAAGTTTATGATTTTGTAATATCAAGAACTGATTAGAACCAATAAGAACTAAATCAGTTGTGGAAAAGTGCTTATTTTTGCAAAAAAGGTAATTTGTATGGTGGATAATGCGAATATTATAAAATTGAGACAATTGGTAGAAAGTACCGTTCCTCGTAAGATTAAGACGCCTTCTGATTTTACGTATCTTTCTGGTATTATATACGAAAGATGTAGGGAGACGATTTCTGAAAGTACTTTAAAGCGTATCTGGGGATATATTGACGGTTATGATACCGTTCGTTTTCATACATTATCTATTTTAGCAAGGTTTGTCGGTTATAATGACTGGGATGATTTTGTGAATAGCAACGTTGAAGATTCTGCTGATTATTCGGATGAGATTTTGCAGAGATGCATTCATAGCAGTAATTTGAAGGTAGGGGAGAGGGTTTATTTTTCATGGAATCCAGATAGAGAGTGTATTGCTGAATATCTGGGTGATAACACGTATAAGATATTAGATTGCATAAATAGCAAATTACAGAAAGATAATACTTTTATGACGCTTTTCTTTATAGAAGGACAATCGTTGTATGTAGATAATCTTACATCAGACGGACAGACATTCGCTATGTTTGTCGCTGGAAAGAACGGCGGCTTGAAAGTAGTGGAGAAGACGGAGAAGGAAAGATTATAAACCAAAAAGATGATAAAAAACAAACAGAAATGCGTTAATGAATAACTGACGCATTTCTTGTAATCGTAAAATCTTCGTTTATTTCTAAAAGCAATTTGTTGTTTTCTTCTTCGAATTCTTTTTCAAGTGCGAGTATTATAATTTCTTCCTTACTTAATTTGTAGATTTTACCGTTTAATTTTTTGAAATGCTTGCTAACGATTTCTTCCCAATTATTGTTTGTCGCTTTTAACTCGTAAAAATCAAATTTGCTATTAATAAAGGTTGTGAATTCTTTACGAAATATTGACTTTAAGTTTTTTTTGACACTGATATCATTGCAATTGTTTACATACGAAGCAATAACGTACATAAAATTTATGTTGTATGATTGTACAAATAATGTGTCTCTGTCAAACAAACGATTGAAGAAATGTCTGTTGCTATGTTCTGACTTAGAATCCTTGTTTATTTTTAATTCTTGGTTATTGATATTGTTGAAATCTATTACTTCGCCACGAATGAAGAAGTTAGGTGTTATGTCGTAACCTTCTGTTAATGAATCTCTATAATATAGTTGTTTTGTGTAGTCAATCTTATCTTTTAATAGGGCATTGATATTGTGTTGAATCACATTCTTTGCGTATGTGAATTGTTTGTATATTGAATTAGTGCCAAAATCAGCAGAGTCTTTATAATATTTGCTGTCGCCTATAAAATAAATGTATTTTTCTTTGTCAATCAGTGATTTATCTTTGTATATGTGGTCGACTAATTTGCCGTCTGCTTGCTCGTATAATTCTTTTGGTAAGTCTTTTCTGTCGTCGCTTATAAGTTGGTCTATCATATCTTCAAAGACCAAGTTGAAATTACTTACTAACAATTTCTCGTTATAAGCTTTTCCAGAAGCTAACAATTCTTCTCTTTCGAAAAAAATATACATAAGATTCCAAAGTTCAACCAATTCATCTGTAAAATAATTACGACGTATTTTCTTTAAAATCCTTGTTCCTTTTCCACTTTCAATAAGTGATTGTATTTTGGATGCTTTTAAAATTGTAAATCCTGGAACTTGTTGAAACCTAAAATGATAAGTCTGTTTTAAATAGTTTAGTACAGAATAAAATAAACAGATGAGATCTTCTTCAAAATTAATTGCTTTGTTTTTGTTTAGTACTTCAAGATAGTAAGGTGAATTATCTTTGATTAAAGGCTGGACTTTGCTGATAGTTTTGTTCCAATGTACTTTATTGTTGCCACTCGCTTTGATGAGTGAAATGTAAGTGAAAAGATTGCGATGTTTTTTGTTGAACTCTCGTAAGTCAATAATGATTTCAATTATTGTTTTGGAGTTTTTGTTATTTGTTGATTTTGTGCTATTTAATTGAACGTCAGATATTGTAGTGGCGTTTTGCTGTCTTTCGTAATAATGGTTTATTGCTTGATAAAACCATGCTGACAATTCGAAAATAGCTTCGTCATTATTGCTTTCTTTCAAAAGTGGGTTTTCGAGATAAAGATTTTCAGGATCTAATCCCTTTATGTCAAATGGTATTCCATCTTTGACAAATATTTTGGGTAAAATGAAAATGGTATCATTGATTTTAGCATTGTAATAATAACCTACACAGGAAATCTTTGCTAAACCATCGCCGGATAGTGTTAGTTTAATGTCGTTCCCGATGTTATCTTTTAATGATGCTAAAGAATATGGGTATCCTTCAAAGTAAAGTCTCATTGTATTTCTGTTACTTCGTTTGTCTTTATTTCTTCAACGCCAATGTGTTCCATGAATTTGGATAAGATGGTTGTTGCGTTCGTTCCGAATAATTCATTGAAAGAGAATTCTTTTGTACCATTTTCGTATCTGAAGAAATTATTCGTTGTATGAAATTCTTCTTTACATACGTCATTCCATAAATAGAACATGACTTTGTCAATAAATTGATCTTCTTTTATGTTTTGGGTTATGAAGAAATTACCCATTTGTTTGTCTTCCGAATCGGTGACTTCCTTGATTTTCTCGTTGACGGTTTTTAGGAAATCATGCCATTTGTATTGTTTGTTGTTTATTGATATGGTGAACTTCTCGGAATCATGGTTTTCGTAATTTATTGGAACACATTTCCATGACCAGCGACGTTTGAATGCTGAGTCCATAGGGAAAAGCGATTGGTCGCTGGTGTTCATTGTGGCGATGATGTTGAGATTCGCTGGTAATGTTAATTTACCATTGGCAATGCCTTTGTGATTTGCTCCTAACGCGTTTTCTATATAATCTTTCAAGTCGTTGTCTGCATCTATAGGATATTCAGAGATGCCGTTTGTTCTGTCTAATAACTGGAAAATATCGCCGAAAATCTGGGCGCAGTTGCCTCTATTTATTTCTTCAATGATGAGATATACCTGCTTGTCAGTGTTTCGCCAAGCCTTGACGTATGATTTGGTAAAGGTCTGAGGAACAAATTCGTATGAGATATT
This sequence comes from Bacteroidales bacterium, assembly GCA_045631805.1. Classification (GTDB taxonomy): domain Bacteria; phylum Bacteroidota; class Bacteroidia; order Bacteroidales; family F082; genus Limimorpha. Next base: position 36,524 of record JAZQVL010000101.1, read on the forward strand.
CCCATTTTGTTTGGATTTGTTTACAATAGGTTTGTAACATCCTACAAAAGAGGAATAGTCGCTGTCGGGATGGAAAATGGTGCGGAAAACATATTCATCTCGTTCTTCTTTATCTGGATATGTTCCCTTAACTAATTTTTCTACTGTATAAGATTTTCCACTGCCAGGAGTGCCATAGTAAATACACTGAATGCAATTGACGTTTTCTGATTTCGAATCCTCGTTCATAGATGATTGTATGTTGTTTCCGTTGATAAGTCTTTCAATTTGTTGGATTTGATCTGTATCAAGTCCAATTAGTGCCTGACCAAATTGTATTGCACCTAAATTTAATTTTCTAATGTCAAGTTTGATTGGAGAACTTAATTCTTGTTTTTTTCTTATGGTTATGTATTCATCGTTTTTATAGGTAACCTCTGCTGTGTAACGAACTTCACTGTTTACTGATACAAATATTTTGTCGTTGATATTGATGTCCTTGAAATTGGGTTTAAAACGTCCGTCTTTATTCTTGCAATCAAGATTGTCTGTCTCACCAATCTTGATATTGCTGAAGTCGTAACCCTCAGAGTTCGTGTCCTTGTTTTTGGGATTGAAATTCAATAGATATGCATTATAGATTTTGTTGTTTCTCATAATATGATTCTTACGCTCAAGTGAATTGAATAGTTTCACTAGCAAATATGCAAAGAATCATTATATCATTTTAAGTTCTTTTTAGTTCTTTAAAAGATACAAAGCGATGATTGCCTAATTTGCAAACGTTATGAATTGAAAAATAAATTTTAAAAAATGTCAAGTTTTGGACGTTTTCTATTATATATACTTAGGATGACAAAAGGCGAAAGACAAAAGACAAATGGTAAAAGAACTATATACCTTAAACATTAACTGATTATGGAAAAATATCGCAATTTTATAAACGATTATCATGATACTTTTAACAATGCGCCGCTTGTTGGAATGAACGAAGATAGTGTAAAATCTGTATTTGACCGTTATTCTGCAAAAGGATTCATAATCGTAAGTCCGTGTGGAACTTATGAAGACGAAGAATTTAATATTGAAAGAATCCGTGAGATGATTTCTTTGCTTAAGTCATTGAAATATGCATATATGCCTGTCTATGGTCTTATGGAAAATAGTAAGGATACGTATATGTACGAAAAGAGTTTCGTCGTATTTAATTGCATACATCATTTTAACAGAAATGACGAAGTCGGTGATTTGCATAAATTGTTTGAATTCGGTGTTGAACTGGCGGAGAAGTACAATCAGACTACTTTCATGTTTCAAGAATCTGATGGAAAACCTAAAATTTTCAAGAAAGACGGAACATTGGAGTCAGAATGTGATGGCGTGGAATTCAATGATTTTACAAAAAAATATTGGAACGACTTGCATCATAACGCTATGAAATGTAAAGATGATGAATATGCATTCATGGGATGTTACGTCAATCCTCGACCTCAAAGCCTGAGTGAAAGGATGTCAAGAGACGCTCATGGCGAAGTTTTTATTTGACATCTTTTGGGCGTTCCGGCTATCGCCGTCGGGCTTTCCGCTATATCTTTTTCCGCCTCCACTCCAAAAGGATGCCGCTCCAATCCCTAACGCAACGGCAATGAGTAGTGAGCTGCGAGCATTGAACCCAATCGCTCTTAGTAAAAAAATGTCCGTTGACTTAAAAAATAAACAAGTATGAAAACAGAAACTGAAGAAAAAATCAATGAAGTGTCGAAATATATTCGCGACAACTTCCATCATGAAAAAAAATGTTATTTCTCATCACACATAGATGTGATTACCAAGTCGAATGGCGACAAATACAATTCGCTTTATTGTTTCTATTCTCCTGATGAAGACGATGAATCAATGTATGGAGTGGCCTTGTTGTGGCGCGAAGATAAAGAAGATGGTTTTATGGATAGCGTTGATGGTTTTATGTTCTTCGAAACCGGAATGGAATATATTTATAAGGAAGTGGCGGAGGAATATGAGTTGAACTCAACATTGTTCCTGTCTTTCAACGAAATGTCTGTCGTTGAACTGATGCCGTTAATCCGTACTTTCCTCTTGAAAAAGATTAAGGTTGAAGATAATGCCATCGAACTGCATAATGAATTCCACGATATACAGAGAGAGTATAAATGAGAATTCATAATTCATAATTATAGACTAATGGCAAAAGGCAAAAGTATGGATGAAGTCTGTTGTCTGTAGACTATTAAAAGAACTAAAAAGAACTTTTGAAAAAAGGCATTTAATACCTTACTTTGCTCGCATAAACAATAAAAACAAGTGATATGGCGTCTTTAAAAATGAAAACTGCATTTACCCCCCTATGTGGATGAGGTAGCGATTTTTGCGCCATATAAATATTTCCAAGATTTTCATTCAGTTAAACATTGCGGCGAGAAACAGAAATGTTTCTTGTTGTGATGTTTTTTTTATGTTTTCATGTTTTGGATAAGGAAGATAAATTGAATTGATTTAAAAAATGAGTTATAAGCAAAAATAATCTATCATTTCTACGGCGAGAGTTGGGAAGTTAAGGATCAAGATGGTAAATGGTATGATAGAAGAGATTGATAATCTTATTGCTTGATAGAAAAATGATGTCTTTCGGGACATCATTTTTTTATGGCGAAAGGCAAAAGTCTTGCGTCGAACGCACTGCAAACTCAGCGACCGAAAAAAGTACAATAGTTAATATAAGAATCCAAAAGCCCAAAGCGGAATGACATTGAGGTATCCGTATTCTATGTCGTCTTTGACGATAAAAGCGTTTTCCATTCCTTGTATCTGCTTTTGTTTTTTGTTTTTGCCTCCAACTTCGAAAGTGTATTTTCCTACCTTAAAGTCGGAGACCGATGATGCCATTACATCGTGTTTAGGTTTGACTAAACTTATGAATACAGTTTCTCGTAAATTGCCTACGTCTGGTGTGGTGTCACATAATGCGTATGCCAAGTGAGTGTTGCCAAGATAGACTTTATCTACTTTACCTAATGAACTGACACCGAAACTGTCGTCGCGTAATATTTGTACAAGATGTGATTTGTCGAGTAATAGAACAAGGTCACTCACCGAAGTGCGGTGACATTCTAAGTCGCGTCCCAATTTGGAGTAATTAGGTTTGAATGGAACACTCTGTGCTATGACGTACATAAGTCTTTTCAGTTTCTCAATGGTTGTCATCGTTAGTTCGGCAAATTTAGGAATGTCAACTTCTAAGGTTTGATTCACAATTTGTTGTAAACGAGAATAACTGTCTATCTGCTGGAAAAAAGGATAATATCCACCACGCATATATTCCTTGAATAATGCTATAGGACGATTGTCGCCTGAAGGAAATTTTACACGGTTTGAAACGATGTCATCGAGAGTATAAATCGGCATTTCTATGTTGTGAGCCAACAACAGGTATTCGCGGAATGAAAGTCCGTACATTGTATATTCCAACTGGCGTCGGCTTAGATCTGCACCGCCACGATGAATATCTAAAATGGAGGAACCTGTATATACGACTTTGAGGCTGGAGTATGTGTCGTATATGTTTTTCAGTTCAACCGACCAGTTGTGATAACGATGTATCTCGTCGATGTAAAGTGTGCGACCTCCATTTTTATAGAATGTATCGGCGAGATCTACAATGGTGTGAGAAGTGAACCATAAATCATCAGCGGTGACATAAAGTGCTGTTGGCGTGTTGTCGTATAACTTGATATGTTGCAGTATCAGCGTTGTTTTCCCAACACCTCTTTCACCTAAAATCGCTACTAATCTGTCATCCCATGCAATGTCATCATGAATTTTTCTAACATAATCAGTAGATATTTCCGCTATTTTTTTACGAGACTTTTCTAATAATTTATCCATTGTATTATACTTTTACGGAATGCAAATATAATAAAATTGTCTATTGAAAACGACAGTTTTTAAAAAAATTGTCGTTTTGTTGTTTTTAAACAGGCGAAGTGGTTCGTATTAATCATCGTCGCTGAGCTCAGGCACCATCCTGTTGTCCGTTGACTATTTAAAAGAACTAAAAAGAACTTTTGAAAATCGGGGGAGAGTATTTTTCTTTGTAAACCTAAAAAGATTATAATACAATTAAAATTTTATAGTTATGGAAAAAAATCCCGTTTTAGACTTTAAATATGATTATGTAGATAATTCTCGTGGTGAAGAATTGGTGATGGTAGGTAAAAATGATACAACAAGTCCCGCAGTTCTTTGTAAGTATGGTTTTGTAGATTGCTATGGTAATGAGGTGGTTCCATGTATGTATGATAAAGCTGGTGAATTTAGAGATGGAATAGCTCCTGTTTACATAAATGGCAAAGGTTGGGGAATCATTAGCAAGGATGAAGTACTGGTCGCGCCTAAATATTTGTTCCCTCATCCTCAAGTGGGAAGCGCTATTTGGGGACAACACCAAGATGGTTTTGTTGTGTTTAAAAATAGCGATGGCAAATATGCTTGTCTCAGCAAGGAGGATAAGTGGGTCGCACCTTTTGAATATGATGGTATAACTTTGTATGGCTTTTCTCATGAAGGTTTGATTTGTGTAAAAAAAAGTGACTTGTCTGGCTTGTTGGATAAAGATGGAAAAGAGATACTTCCTTGTAAATATAAATCCATTTCCAAGTTTGAGAATGGTGTGGCATCTGTCGAAATAGACGGAAATAAATGCTGGATAAATAAAGAAGGTAATGAAGTGTCGCAGCCTGAAGTAACTGAAACCAAATCTGTTTTCGAAGAATATGAAGTCGTTGAGCGTGACGGCAAATACGGAATCGTCGACAAAGATGGCAATGCCATAACTCCTTTCAAATATGACACAATATCTGTTCAAAATGTTTACAGCCCAAATATCATCCAATTCTTTAATGGTTATGTTGTAGTGACAATCAATAATTTGAGAGGATTGGTCAATGAAAAAGGTGAGGAAGTAGTTCCTTGTAAACATGAAGTTATACAGAATATAACTAATGGTATGTTTGTATCTGTATCAACTTCTGGTGGAAAAAAATTCGGACTTTATGACACAAAAGGTAATGAAATCTTACCTGTGATATATAGTTTTATTCACATATTTGAGAACGGACTTGTATTTGTGGAAAAATCTTCCAAGTGCGCCCTTATTGGCGTTCCGTCAGAAACAGCAAAAGAACCAGAAAAGAAATCTAAGGTCAAGAAGGTTAAGGCACCTTTAAAGTATTCAGAAATCGGAACTTTCAGCGAAGGTCTTGTAAGTGTGAAAGGCAAGTACTATGGATTTATCGACAAAGATGGCAATGAGGTGCTTACCACTGATTATGTTTATGGTGGTAAAGGTGGTTTTGATGCCGCTGATATGTTTGTTGATGGAAAGGCCATTGTTAGAAAAGGCAGTTATGGTTTTATCGACAAGGATGGTAATGTGGTAATACCTTGTAACTATAGAGAAGCTCATCGTTTTAGTGATGGCGTGGCTAGGGTTTGTTCTGTCAAAGAAAAAATGTACGGCTTCATCAACAAAGAAGGCAATGAGGTTGTTTCGTTGAAATATATTGCTGCTCGCGATTTCAGCGAAGGTCTCGCAGCTGTAAAAGCTGATGGCAAATGGGGATTCATAGATGCTTCCGACAAGGAAGTGCTTCCGTTCAAATATGACGATGCAATGTCTTTCAGCGAAGGTCTGGCTGCCGTAAAAACTGATGGCAAATGGGGATTTATCGACAAGAACGGAAACGAAGTCATTCCTTGCAGATATGATGAAGTGTCGTCTTTCAGTGAGGGCAGGGCTTCTGTCATGTCAAATAACAAATACGGATTCATCGACAAAGAAGGAAACGAAGCAGTTCCATGCAAATATGATGGCGTAGGAAGTTATAGCGAAGGTTTCGCATCGGTGTTCTCTAAATTCAGATATGGTTATATAGATATGGCCGGCAACGAAGTTATTCCTTGTAAATATTTTAGCGCCGCAGAATTCAAGGACGGTTTGGCAAAAGTCTCTATTGACGGAAAATATGGATTGATAAACAAGAATGACGAACTCGTGGTTCCTTTTAGTTACGATGACATCACAATAGGTGATGAATACATAGTTGTAAGAGAAGGCAAGAAATGCGGTATCACTCCTAAAAACAATTGATGTTGAAATATCAGAGATGAATGATTTTATTAATTGAAGTAAGAAATGATGTCTTTCGGGGCATCATTTCTTTTATGGCAAAAGACTAAAGACAAAAGGTAAAAAAAATGGGTGAAGTCTGTTGTCTGTTGCCCGTTGTCTGTAGACTATTAAAAGAACCAAAAAGAACTTTTGAAAACTAAATCGCTTTTGTGAAGTTTGCAGTCTTAAACAAAATGTACAATCGTTAAAAACTAAACATTATGGCACAATTCAAAGTAAGTGGTAATATGAAGGTCAAGACTCTTAAAGAGAATTTCTTTGAGTCATACGGCGCAGTATTAAGAGTATATTATAAAAATCATTTTGCTGATGATGAAGCTACATTGGCAGCAATTAGAGAAGGTAATGCAAAAGGCGGCGAATTTGAATGCGGTGACCAAGACTTGGTGGGCGTTTTCGAAAACTTCATGGGAGAACTCTATGGTATAAAGGTGCAGATTGCATCTCCAGATAATAAGAAGCTTGCTAAAAATGATATGAAATTGTGCGACCTCGTCAATATGGCACCTGTCAAGGAAAGAGGTAAAAGAGCAAAGGTAACTTATCGTTTCAACGGTGGAGAATATACCCAAAAGAATCGTTTCTGCCAGGCAGTTGTGAGATATTATGCTGACCAGCATCCAGAAGCAAAACTCGAGGACCTCCAGAGCGTTTTCGGTGAAGTTCAAAAATACCCTATGGTTGCATCACGCGAGCAGGCATTGACAATTTTTAATAGCGACGGCAAAGCAGGCGGCGACTACTTCCTCGGCGAAGGCGACGACATCGACGTAAGAGGCGGCAAAGCATTCGCATGGAAATATTTTTCAAAGACTTTCTTCGATCCATTTATGGCAAAAGTAAAAGAACTTGGTTATGAGTTTGAAGTCGTTGGTGAAGTAGAGGAAAATGAAGGAACTGTAGTGGCGGAAATTCAAGAGAATGTTCTGAATGTTGTTAAAGAAGATGGCAAGTATGGTTTTGCTGATGAAACAGGTAAAGTTGTAATTCCATGTACATATAATAAAGCTGATGATTTCAGTAATGGTATGGCAAAAGTGAAAAAGGGTTGGAAATATGGATTTATCGACCAAACAGGAAATGAAATCATACCATTCAAATATGACTGTATAGGCAATCCTAAAGACTGGAATATTTTCTATGAGGGTTTGGCAAGAATCGTTGTTGATGGTAAGTACGGGTTTATGGATAAAACCGGTAAAGAAGTCATTCCTTGTCAATATGATTATGCTTGTAACTTTGCAAAAGGCATGGCAGAGGTGCTGACAGATGATGGCGCTTGGATTTATATTGACAAAGATGGTAATTTTGTAAAGGAACAAGATAAAAAAGAAGAAACGATTAATTTCTTCGATTGCTTCTTCAATAATGACGGAGAAAGAATATATGCAATGTATGATTATGATGATCAAGAAGATGAATATCAGAAACAGGTAACAGTTGAGCTGGGAAAATGGAAAGAAGAAGAGGAAATAGAAACTATAAAAAAGTTCTTCTATGGAAAATGTGAAAGAGATATTAAAATAAATGTCGATGAGTTAAGTCTTACACAGACTGAAATTTATCGCTTTATGGAGAAATATGTTGTAGCATACGAAGTCCAAGAGTTATATGATATAACTTTCAAAGGCATTCCTGCAATGATTTTCTTCTGGTTGGCAAATGCTGTTTACAAAACACAGCTTGATAGTTGGTGTGAAGATAAAGCTCTAATAGATTTCGATGGATTTGAAGTTTATGTTGATATCGACCTTGATTAATCATATTAAAATAAAAGGAGGATGTCGAAAATCCTTAATAGAGTAGGCTTTATTTTTAAAAAATTATAGTTATGGGAGCAAGTGCAAATAATGAAGTAACTCAAGAAAGAACAGAAAAGGAAGTAAAATGGTTTGTCAATATATCTGTGTTATATAATAATGGCAGAACAAATGTCACACTTAAAGGTCTTGACGCCCCAACAGAGAGCGAGATTTTGAAGGCATTGTACAAAAAGTATGGTAAAAATTCAACATTTTCAGATATCAAGATAAATTATAAAGGTCAAAACACTGATTATTGATAATGTGTGATGTTTTTTCAATATTTGATACAAACTCCATTATCGGTGATGCCATATTAAGTTGGATGCCATACAAGAATGGCGATGATATAGTGTCGAAGTTCTCTCCTGAAGAATGGCATAAAATTGCTTTTGACATCGACTCGGAAGAGCAACTACAGAATTTGTTTGATTCGTATCCTTATAGAATCAGAGGTTTTGTCTTGTACGAAAATGCGACGGCTAATCCAGTGGGGTTTGTATATGTCTTAAAAGAGCGTAAGGCTTTAAACACAGTATCTATACATGGCGGAGGGTGGAATAATACTATGACTTCCACCCTTTTCCATTATCGGGGTATGATGCTGATGATAGAAGCTGTTTTGTCGCAAGGCGTCAAAGTCAGAACAGCATGCCTTGTCACCAATGAACGTGCATATCGTTTCTTGCGTAGCATAGGTTTCGTGAAATATCGCACGACTGCAGAAGTGATAAAAATGTGGATAAACGAGAAACGCTTGCATAACAGCAAGGTATATCAGCATATGTTTATGACTAAAGGCTAAAGTCTAAAGTGGATGAAGTCTGTTGTATTTAAAAAATAAAACTATAAACTTTAAAAAAATGAAAAATAGACGTGAAATATGCCGTGAGTTTGCAGAAATGGCAGTTAGGTTGTATGGCAACGATGATGCGAGAACTTATGGCGAGGCATACCATAAATATGTCGAAGAAAAACAATCTGAGTACGACAGAGAATCTGCTGATAGCGGATCGCCAAGAATCGACTTGCAAAAGATAAAGTATAGATTTGTCGCTGATTGGGAAAAACGATTGTCAAAGGCAGCGTGGCTGTCAGAAGCAGCGTATGAAAGAAGACATGAGGAATACATTCAGGCATTCTTCGATGAATACTATGAATCGGTGTTCTCTGGTCAAAATAATGACTAAGACAAATGACTAATGGTAAAAGCAGATCCTAAAGCTCTAGAATTCCAAACCTCACCGCACATCCTCCGCCAGCTGCCATCTTAATAAACAAGGTGTCGTTAGATGACACGTTTTTCTTTTCTATTTTGTATGATGTTGGATTCGTTTCCCAGTGAGCGTCGTCGCCGTCAGCGTAAATACTGGCTTTATATGTCTTGCCCTTTTCTAAGAATGAGAGAGGAATCTCGATATTACGCGCCTCGCCGTTCGTGGCCGCTCCTAAAAAGAAATCCTCTCCGGCTCGGCGCACGATCGCTACATACTCCCCAGGTTCGCCTTGCAGCGCTTCTGACCAGTCGCAGTCGGGGTTGAAGTCTCTAAAGAACTGAAACGCAGGATGTCCCTCGTAATGTTCAATCATATCCGATGCCATCTGCAATGGCGAATATAATATCACCCAGTTGGCGAGCTGTTTTGCAAGTGTCGTATTGACACGACTGTTGCCTTTGTCGTTATCGTTCCACTTCTTGCGTTGTGGCGAGTTACGAGTATTGTCGAACAAGATGTCGAATGTGCCGGGAGTGTAGTCCATCGGTCCGGCGAGCAGTCGTGTGAAAGGCAGCATGACATGATGTTCTGGTGGGTTGCCTTCGCTCCAGGCATTCCATTCCATGCCGCGAGCACCTTCACGTGTCATCATGTTAGGGTAGGTGCGGCGTATGCCAGTCGGCTTGATAGGCTCGTGTACGTCGAGAGTGATGTGATGTTTTGCTGCAGTCTCCACGACTTTCCTATAATGCCGTACATTATATTGTCCGTGGTGATTGTGGCCATCGGGGAGACCTCCTGCATAACCGGTTTTAACACAGTTGATGCCTTTCTCTTTTGTCCAGCGATATGCTTCTTCTAATTGATTTTCATAGTTTATGATGTTACCGCCAGTCTCATGGTGGCCAATGACTTCGATGTTTTTTTCTTTTGCATAACGCATTATTTCGTCAATGTCGAAGTCGGCGTAAGCCTTGGTGAAGTCGAAGTTCTGACGTCCGCCCCAGCTGTCCCATCCTTCGTTCCATCCCTCGAACAGAACGGCATCGATGTTATTGTCGGCGGCGAAGTCGATATAACGTTTTGCGTTTTCTGTCGTCGCGCCGTGTCTGTCGCCCATCACCCAGCTCTCCACACCGAGATGCATTCCCCACCAGACACCTACATATTTCATAGGACGAATCCATGAAAGGTCGCCTTCAAGAACACATGGCTCGTTGAGGTTTAAGATGAGATTGGAATTAATCAGACCGACGGCATCGTCCGAAATCTGTATTGTACGCCAAGGACTTATGAAATTATCTTTTTCAAAGATGGCTTTTATGTTGCTGTTAGGGTAAGGAGCAAGTTGAACTCTGAACTCAGAACCCTGAACTCTGAACTTTTCTTCAATGTCTTTTGTCTTTCGTCTTTCGTCTTTTGCCGGACGAAGTCCCAATGTCATTTCCGGAAAATCCGTCAACGCCGCCTCGTGGATACTGGCGTAAATTGACACTGACTCTGACTCTGACACTGACTCAGAACTTATAGACTCATTGACTGATAGACTTGTAGTCTTGTAGTCTTGTAGTCTTGTAGTCTTAAAAGTAAACGGTGTATTAGCATCCTTTACTTCATTCAAAGGCATCGTGCGATATAATAATTCGTATGTCTCGAAACTCGCTGGTATCGACCATGAAGTGCCGTTTTCTTTTATGTTGAATGATGTTAATTCGTTGGTTAATATGATTTTATCTGTGTCTTTGACTCTATATTCGTAACGGAATCCGAGACCGTCGTCGAAGAGACGAAAACGCATGATAAGGAAGATGCTGTCGATATTTGCGAGATGAACAGCCATCTCGTTATAATGGTTGCGAACGGTTTTATTCTCACCCCAAATTTGTTCCCAAGTCTCGTCTTTTGAAGAAAATACTGTCTTGATTATTTCAAAGGAATTGCTGAGATTCAAGCCGTCTTTAGCCTCGAAGCCTAATTGAGAATCATCGATGAAAATGCTGTCACCGACTTTAATGTTATACGACATAAAACCTTCATTGTCAATGTTGAAGGCAAGATGGATATTTTTGTTTGGAGAACTCACTTCATGTATAGGAGAAGAACATGAAACGATTAAAAATACTGACATTAAAAGTGTGATAATCTTTTTCATTGCGAAATTTGGTGTGAAATGCAAAGATAGAATTTTTTAAAACATAATGACGTAATCGTGCGTTTTTGCGACTTTAAAAAATCTTATATTTGTAGCATAATTTTCATGTTATGATTCGTAAAGCGATAGAAAACGATATACCTCGTATTTTGGATTTGTTATCTCAAGTCAATGATGTCCATGCGGAAGGTCGTCCTGATTTTTTTATCAAAGGCAGAAGAAAATATTCTTCGAAAGAATTGGAAGGAATATTGAAAGATGAGACTACTCCAGTCTTTGTATGCGAAGAAGAAAACATTGTGAAAGGATATGCCTTTTGTGTTATGCAGGATTTGAGCGGATGCAGCAACCTTCGTCCAGATAAAAGTCTCTATATCGATGACATTTGCGTTGATGAGAAGTGCCGTCGCAGTGGAGTGGGGAAGAGACTGTACGATTTTGTGATTCAATATGCAAAAGAGGAAAAATGTTTCAATGTGACCTTGAATGTATGGGATAAGAATCCCGATGCGAAGGCGTTTTATGAGAAAATGGGGATGAGAGTGCAGAAGATTTGCATGGAAGTAGTTTTATAGTCAAAAAAAAACTCAAAAAAACATTGGTTTAGAAAAAAATAAATACTACATTTGTTGCTCGAAAGAGATTAGTGCAGATTGAAGAATTATTATTGTAAATAATTATATTGATGTTGATTTTGAATCAATTATCAATAAGATAAAATTTTTTAATATGACTACCATTAAAGTATGCGTTGGCAGTTCATGCCATTTGAAAGGTTCATACGATGTTATAGAAGCCTTTAAAGAGATTTTGAAAAAATATGACGTAGAAGATATTGTTGATCTTCAAGCAAGTTTCTGCCTTGGATTCTGCGATAAAGGTGTGGCTGTTAAGGCGGAAGGTTTTGACGAACCTACAGTTCAAAAACTCGGAGAAGATTGTCTCTTTATTCATAACGTTAACAAAGATAATGCAGAAGAACTTTTTGCAAAAGAAATTTATCCATTGTTGAGTTTATAATTCGTTGCATATTTCGTCAAAATCATAAATCATGGCGGATTATTTAGAGTTTAAAGACGCTAAATGTAAAGATTGTTACAAGTGTCTGAGAGAATGTCCCGTTAAGGCTATTGAGGTTAAAGGCCATCAGGCGAGGATTATTGAAAGTCGTTGTATTTTGTGCGGCCATTGTACTTTGATTTGTCCGCAAAATGCGAAGATTGTTCATAGTTCTTTGCATGAAGTGAAGATGATTCTCAATAGTGGAGCGAAAGTCATAGCAAGTGTCGCTCCGTCTTTTATCTCGAGCTTCGGACTGAAGGATTTTAACGTGTTTAAAATCGCTTTGGCAAAGTTAGGTTTCTTCGATGCCGAAGAGACAGCCTACGGCGCAGAACTCGTGACAGAACAATACAAGGCATTGTTAGAGTCTGGAAATTTCAAGAACTTCATCACTTCGGCATGTCCTGCGGTATGTCGTCTCATTCAGGCGTATTATCCTAAGGCTCTGCAATATCTGGCTCCCATCGATTCCCCGATGATAGCACATGCCAAGATGATAAGGAAAGAGTTCCCCGACGCTAAGGTCATTTTCATAGGCCCTTGTATAGCGAAGAAACGCGAGGCTTATGAAAGCGGAATAATCGACGGCGTCCTTACTTTCGAAGATGTACAGGAATTATTGCAAGAAAAAAATATAGTCCTCGAAGATATTACCAATATCGTTTTTGAAGATAAAAATGCTACGGCATGTCTGTCAAAAGCTTATCCTATAAGTCACGGCATCATCAGGTCATTGCCTTATCGTCCTAAGGGTTACGATTATATGGCTGTGGATGGTCCCGACCGCTGTGTTGACGCTCTTCAAAATATTGACAGTTTGGAAAATGTCTTCCTGGAAATGAATATTTGTAAAGACGGATGCGTTAATGGACCGTGTAGCATTCCTACTAAAGGCGGTAGCATTAAGGCGACGTCAGATGTCATTAAATATGTCACTAATGAGGTCAAGACTTTGGCTCCTCATCAGTATCACGAACATGACATCGATCTTAATAAATCGTATCCTCGCATTAGAAACAACAGCATGCCTCCTCCGGAACGCGAGATAAGATGTATCTTGGCGAAAATCGGAAAGCATTCTGCAGAAGATGAACTCAATTGCTCGGCTTGTGGATATAACACATGCCGCGACAAGGCTTGGGCTGTATATAACGGATATTCCGACATCGAGATTTGTCTTCCTTATATGCGCGAACGCGCTGAGTCGCTCTCGTATGAGATTATTCAAAACAGCCCTAATGGCATCATACTCCTCGACTCGGATTTCTATGTCATTGATACTAACAGAAAAGGACGTGAATTGCTTGGCATAACTGCCGCTAATATCAAAGGCCGTCATGCTAAGGATTTCTTGAATCTCGTTGATTTTATGATCGCTTATAACGAGAAACGTCATGTTACGGTAGAAAAGATGTTCATACCATCAACTGGTAAATATATAGATTTGTCTATCACTTATCTCCAAGATCAGAATGTCCTTTTCGCCATTATGAAAGATGTTTCTGATGGCGTTAATTATGACTTGGAAATTAATAAGGTGAAGATGGAGACATTGAAGACTACCGATGAGGTTATAAAGAAACAGATGCGCGTGGCTCAGGAAATAGCGTCTCTTCTTGGCGAAACGACAGCCGAGACGAAAATCGCACTCTTGAAATTGAAAAAAACACTTTCAGAAGAAAATATAAAAGATAAGAAGTAATGGATTTATGCTTGGAATATGGTTGCGCTTCGGTGAATAAATTCGGCGAAGAACTGTGCGGCGACAATGTCGTCAGCATGGTTGATGGCGACTATACTACACTTGTGCTCGCTGATGGTCTTGGTAGCGGAGTGAAAGCTAACATACTTTCAACTCTTACATCCAAGATTTTATGTACCATGGCGGCCAACGGCATAGATATTGACGAATGCGTTGAGACTCTCGTTCAAACGCTGCCTATTTGTCAAGTGAGAGGAGTGGCATATTCCACATTCTCGTTGATACACGTTAATAATGAAGGCAAAGGCTTCTTATATGAATTTGATAATCCTCAGGCTATTTGTTATCATAATGGAAAATGTATCGACCTCGAAAGGGTGAAACTGACTGTTTATGACAAGCCTGTTTATAAATCAGAACTTGATTTAGAAGAAAATGATGTCATCATGGTGATGTCTGACGGAACGATACATGCTGGAATAGGCCAGATATTGAATTTCGGCTGGGGACGTCAGCAAATCATGGAACATCTCGATAGAAATATAAAACCAAATATGTCGGCAAGAGCATTGGCATGTCTTCTGACATCGGCCTGCAACGACCTTTATCTTGACAAGCCTGGCGATGACACTACCGTGGCAGCCGTCAAACTGCGTCGCCGCGTCAATGTCAATATCATGGTCGGACCTCCTGTCGATAAGGAAAAAGATAACTTCTATGTCGGTAAGTTCATGGAAGATGGTTGTAAAAAAGTGGTGTGCGGCGGAACAAGCTCGCAAATTGTGGCGCGTTATCTCAACAAACCTCTTCGCACCAGCTTCGACTTCCCTGACAAAGACGTGCCGCCTATAGGTTTCATAGAAGGCATCGACCTCACAACAGAAGGAGTGCTCACGTTGAGACGTCTCCTGGAGTTGTCGGAGAAGTATATTTCTATCAATGACTTGACACCAAAGACATTTACAAAACAAGACGGAGCTTCACTCTTGGCTAATCTGCTTTTTGAGGAAGCTACACACATTAAATTCTTCGTGGGACAAAGCGTTAACGTAGCTCATCAAGGGCTGCCAATAGACATTACCATGAAAATGAAACTTGTAGAGAAACTCGCGTCTAATATTCGTGAAATGGGAAAAAATGTAATATTAAATTATGATTAATTTTAAGATATGAGTACAAACAAAAGAGTTTTTGACACAAACGTTCAAATCGTAAAGTATAACGTTTTGAAAGAAGTTATCCGCCGTGCATACGAAGGCGGTTTGGAAGAGGCCTATTACGAAATTCCTAAGGTGATCTGCCCAGGTCCTAAACCACAGATTCGTTGCTGTGTTTATAAAGAAAGAACTATCATCCAAGATAGAATCAAATTGGCGATGGGCGGCGATAGAAATAATCCTAACCCGGTGGAAGTCATTGATATCGCTTGCGACGAATGTCCAGCAGAAGGCGTAATGGTAACACCAGCATGCCGTGGTTGTATCGTTCATGCTTGTCAAGACGTTTGCCCTAAAGGCGCTATCTCAATAGTAAATCAACATGCAGTTGTCGATAAGGAAAAATGTATCGAATGTGGTAAATGTGCAAAAGCTTGTCCTTATACAGCTATCATTATGCAACATCGTCCATGTATGGTAAGCTGTAAAGTAAAGGCTATCTCTATCGACGAAAACAAGAAAGCTAAAATCGACAACGACAAATGTATCTCTTGCGGCGCTTGTGTATATAAATGTCCTTTCGGTGCTATCACAGACAAATCATACGTCCTCGACATCATCGATATGTTGAAAGGTTCAGAAAACAACACTAAGTATAAAGTATATGCAGTCATAGCTCCAGCTATCGTAAGTCAATGCCGTTTTGGCAGACCAACACAGGTTGTTACAGCAATCCAAAAACTTGGTTTCCATCAAGTTGTTGAAGCAGCTCTCGGCGCTGATATTACTCTCTATAACGAAGCATTGGAATGGAAAGAAAAAGGCTTGATGACAACATCATGCTGCCCATCATACGTGGCATTCATCGAAAAGAACTTCCCAGAATTAGTTCAACATATCTCACACTCAGTGTCACCAATGATTATGACAGCTCAGTTGATTAAGCATTCAGACCCAACAGCTAAATGTGTTTTCATTGGACCATGTGCTTCAAAGAAAGCAGAATTCAAATTGGAAAAGACAGGCGGTGCTATCGATTGCGTAATGTCGTTTGAAGAATTGCAAGCATTCTTGGATGCTCGCGGCATCGATACTGTGGAATGTGAAGACACTGTTTTGGACAACGGTTCATTCTATGGAAGAATATTCGCTAAGTCGGGCGGTATCGTTCAAGGTCTCCTCGACGTAGCTAAAGATCTTAACGTTGAAGGTCTTAAACCAATAGTTATGAGCGGCATCGATGAATGTAGAGCTAACTTGATGAAGTTGAAATTCGGTAAGGCTACAGAAAACTTCTTCGAAGGTATGGCTTGCGAAGGCGGCTGTCTCAACGGACCTCTTTGTATCACTCACAGCCCTCGTAATATCGTTGACGTTGATAAATTCGGTAACGAAGCAAAAGAAAAGACCATATACAATTCTGTTAAACTTTATGAAATGACAAAAGAATGACAGACCCACAGACTGAACCTATAAAGATTATCAAGACAGTCTTGAGCCGATTGCCTTTGTATTATAACTTTTTGCTTGAAAAAAGGAAAGAGAATTATAAGTATATTTCCTCTACTGTTATAGCAAAAAGCTTGAAACTCAATAATATTCAGGTGAGGAAAGACCTTGCGTGTGTAAGTAGTCAATCTGGTAAGCCAAGAATGGGTTTCGAGATAGAGACCTTGATAAACGATATAGAGGAGGTTTTGGGATTCAATAATTTAGATGAAGTAGTTTTGGTGGGTGCGGGACGTTTGGGCCCCACCTTGCTGAGCTACCAAGGCTTCATTGATTATAAACTTAATATTGTAGCCGGATTCGATACATCTTTCGAACTTGTTGGTATGCAGGTTAATAATAAACCAATACTCCATATCGACAAGCTCGCGTCGATAGTCGAACGTCTTAATATAAAAATAGGTATCATAACAGTGCCTAAAGAGTCTGCTCAAGAGGTCTGTGATATTATGGTTAAATCAGGAATCAAAGTTATATGGAATTTTGCGCCCGTGCATCTTGAGGTTCCCGATGGTATCATAATAAAACACGAAAATCTGGCGGGTTCATTAGCCTTGTTGACGCAGAAACTAAGTC